>JANORY010000759.1:0-6899 GCA_031415535.1 Burkholderiales bacterium
GACAGCGCTACCCGATGCCGAAACGCTCAGCGTGCCATGAAGCACGTTCAGAGCTACCTGGTTGTTGGTGCTTGATCTGGCGTCGGGATCAGTCACCGAGATCAGATCGGCACCGACGAATGTGATGGCAAGGTCTTCGGTAATCGATCGTGCCGGACCGACCGCCAACACCGGCGCATCGTTTTCCTGAACATAAACAAAGTTCTGCGCGTTGACGGTTGCGGCGTCGCCTAAAGTCAGCGTGATCAAGCCATCGATGCGTGAACCACTGGCACCGCCATCGTTAAACACGTTAAGCTCACCGAGGCTACCGTCGATGAAACTGGCCGCCGTGGTGATGCGGTAGCTCCCCGCCGGCATTGCGCCGCTGACATAGTTGCCGCTGGTATTGGTATTGACCACAAACGACTGGTCATCGCCGTTGCCAAACAGCGCATCGTTGCCGGCCCAAGTCAGCGTGGCCGAGCGGCTATCGAGAGCCATATCGCCCGCTGTGAACAGACTGTTGTAGTCATTCGTATCATCCCAAAGTCGACCGGTAATCACACCCAGACCGGCCGCATCTTGCGCACGATAGTCGTTCAAGACGCCGCCATAGTCGGCACCGTCTCCCGTGCGCTCACCGGTGCTGTTGGAGATCACCGTTCCGGCAGCGGTCGTTACCGCCAGTGTTTTGCCACCGCCCGCGCCCTCCGTCAAGCTGCTGTATAAAACCGTGGCGTCGCGCGCTGGCGTTGCAAGCGTCAGATCGGCAATCGTGGCGGTGTAGCGAATCACCACACTTTGGCCGATACCCAGCACCGGAATTAAAACATCAAGACCACTGGCGCTACTGTTATCGACCGTGCCGGCAGGCACCGTGCTCAGCGTGACGCCGCCAGCACCGTCGAAGCTCTGATTGACCGCGCCACCGAACGGATCGGTTAATCGAACGTCCTGCGCAGATTCGCTACCCGTGTTAGTAAAACGGACCTCGTAAGTGACCTGACTACCAACCACCGACACCACATGTTTATCGAGTGCCGCAATATTCGGCTCGACCACCGTTGCCGTCACACTATTCGAATTGCCCAACGACGTTGCATTGCTTTCGTAGCCGAACTGCACCGGCTGCGAAGCAGCGTTGACTACCCCTGCGCGGTTATCCACCACGGCATTAAATTCAATCACCACAAATTCGCGGTTCGAATCGCGATCCAGATTGACGAGATCGCCCAATCGAAAGATCGGCTCGGTACCGGCACTCATCGGGCCAGCGGCGATCGGCGTACCCGCCGAGTCGACAATCGCCGAACCCGGAATGGCGAACAGCGCGGGTACTGCGCTGATATCGGCTGGCAATGAACCACCGCCGGATTGATCGAGGCCCGCACCCGCCAAGGTACTTGAGCTGATGAAGGGATTGGCGCTGCCGTTCGAGTCCGGGTCGGTCGCTGAAAAGATCGGCAAGGGCAAGTACGCCGTAAGTTGCAGGTTCTCGAAGTCGGCGGTGGGCACCGTATACGACAAACAATAAGTCACGTCATCACCCGGCGTCACGCGCGGCGACGTACCCGGTGCCTGGCCGTTAAGGGCGGACAGCACAATCGAAATCGGGTTGCCACCCACGCCAAACACCGTGCCCGAGCTGTCCGCTTCGCTGAGCAGGCCTGGCGTTGTCGGATCCAGGGCGGCATCCAGAACAGTGGCAGAGATCTGCTCGCGGTTGGCCAGGTAATCGCCCTCGTTGATCTCGAGCTGCACACTGCCGGCCACCGGATTGCCGCTGGCATCGACCGCGAGGGTTCGATAGCTGTCCAGAATTTGCGCAGAAAACTCCAGGCTCACTGTCGTTGCACCACTCAGCACCGCATCGGCGAACAAATCGCCGATCAATAACTGGCCGTTGCCCGTTAGCGGCAAAGCACTGCGAAGATTAAAGCTGATGACCTGCTGACCCTGGGCGTTGAGCGCGATCGTGTAGTTGACGCCAGCCGTCAGACTGTAGCTTTCAAGCGCGCCATTGCGACGAATAGTCAATGACGGATCGATGGCGCTCGGACTGGTGCTTGAATCGAGGAACTGCTGGCCGTCCGACAAGGTGTCGACGATTGCCAGCTCGGTACCGGATGCGTTGCCGCCCAAAGCAAAGTAATCGGAGACTTGCGATTCGAGCGTGTATTGAACAATATCGCCCGGCGAAAAGCCGCTGACACCCACGTCGCCAGTAATCACACCGGTTTTCTGGGTAGCGATGGCGCGTGCGGTCAGCGTGTGCGCCGTTGGGTTCGAAGCGCTGATCGATTGATTGGCGTCGCGCACGTCGATCGGCGTCCAGTCGCCGCTAACGCCTGATCCGAACGCGAGCGCTACCGCATCGCCGCTGGCGGCGTCAATGATCGGTGTACCGCCCGCGTCATTGAGCGACACATAAAACTGCACCACCATCGAGGCGTCGGTGGTGGCGGCGGTACCCAGCACCAAGCTCAATTCGCGAGTGATCGTGCCACCGGGCAGCGTCGTACTGGGCGTTGCGATCGAGCTGCCTGCGGCACTCAACATCACGCCGTTTACATTCGTCCAGCCACCGGCCGGTGCGGCACCAAGCGTAAAGCCATCAATACTGCCCGGCGTACCGGAGATCGGCACATACTGCATGCCCGCCGGCAGAATCGCCGACAGATCAACATTACTCAAGGTCTGACCGTCCGCCAGATCAAGATCAATCCGGTAAGCCCGCACATAGTTCGGCCCGGTCGCGGTTTCGTTTTCAGGGCCGATATAGGTGGTGGTCAATCGATACAGCGCCGGCGTCACCGCCAAGGTGCTGGACACTCCTTGCAAGGACGGATCGCTGACCGGATTGTTCAAGGCATCGTTGCCATACTGAACCCCCCCCGCGCACTAAAATTCAGTGCACTGCCGATATCCGCCAAGGCACTGACGGTGCCGGTGATGCGGATATCGGCGGCCGGTTGGCCGGGCGTGAAGCTGCCGAACGGCAACTGAAAGACCATCAGTTGATCACCGTCCTGAAAGCCGGCGGAAATAACAACCAAGTGCCCGCCGCCCGAATCGGTGAAATACGGGTGGGCAACCAGACCAGCGGCAATATCGGCACCCGTCAACGTGACCGTGGATTGCACCAGCGATGAACCGAGATAGCTTGCGCCGGTAATCTGAACGCCGTCCGGACTCGCGCCACCATCGGCACCGGTGATGGGCACAAATAGATCTACATAGGGCGCATAACCCGCGTTCGTTCCCGGGTTCAAGAAGCTCGCGCTTAAGGTGAAGGAATCACCGATCAGCGTTACGCCGCCACCCGCCAGATTAACCACCGGCGTCGCCGGCAGAATCTGACTGTATTCAGACAGTGTTCGCGCATCGAGCGGCAGCTTCGCCTGAATCTCACCGGTACTGGTTTCCAGTATCCAGTCACCGCCTGCCTGGGTGCCACCGGTGTTATCGATTGAAGCGGCGACATCGGCTTGGGTCGCTTGCGCCAACACCCGCAAAAAGTTGCTGCCAGCCGGTCCGTCAGCAATCTCGCAACCGTACAGCAGAATATCGCCGTCCGCGCTCAGACGTTCACCGATCTGTGCAAGCTCTTGCGCGTACTGCGTCAGCGAGTCGCTGTTCAAGATGCGATTACCGAGCACCACACGACCTTCCGACTGACCGTGCGAGATCAGATGCAGCGCTGATTACTGCCCGCCTTCGCGCATGGCGTGGGCGATCTGCGTGAGCGCATCAGACTGGTTATCCAGCACCAGCAACTGGGCAACGGAACTCAGGCCCGCCGCCAGCGCTTGCCAATCCCGCACGTTCGGATCGATGACAACCAGCTCAATCGGCTTGGCGTTCGCCGCCGGTAACCCAATTGGCTCAAGCTCAACCGGCTTATTGCCGATGTTCATGATGATTTGTTCATGTGACATCAAGGTACTGTCAGGCAAGGGCGCACCGACCTGCGAGTGGTCTTCCAAGGCTACCTCCATGCTGGTCGGTGCCGCACCGTCGAACAGCATGCGTTGCTCGATGGCTAGAGGCAGCAAGACGCTAGGCCTGAATGCCGCGCGCGGCCGGTTGGAATGGGCGCCGTCGAGCACCGCTGATTTCTTGGACGCACCTGATTTCTTGAACATACTGTTTACCTGCCCGTCCTGTGTTCTGGCCATCGCTTCATGGCGATCACCCTGCGCTCACCCGCCCATCGACGCTCGCGATGCAAAAGCGCAGTATTGGATACGGAGCTCAATCAAAATCCGCCGTTTCCGCCTTGACGGATGAACGGTCAGAATCAAGGAATGAACGATCAGTTCAAGCTGTTTCAAAAAGTGAATTGTTGCGCTGGGTGTTCAGCGCCCGAGAGGCATTGAAAGGTTCACTAGCAGTTCGTTGAATTTAACGTCTTTTCGTGCGCCTTCAATTGCGTGATCGACATTTTTGAAGATGACCGAGTTCTCAACCGATATCGTTTTGATTTGAGTCATGGACTGAAGCGGTATCCGATGCCAGTCGGTGAACAGCGTGCATTGCTCAATGGATTTATCTTTGATGAAATATTAATGGATCAAAGATAAATCCAGTTTTTAATCTACAATCTCTTCACAATGAAACGCTTATCAGTCAAACCGGTGAATCCTCCCGCTAGCCCGCCAGCTTCTGACCTGTTTCTCGAAAATCAACTGTGTTTCGCCCTGTACGCAGCCTCGCTGGCTATGACCAAGACCTACCGACCGCTGTTAGCGCCGCTCGGCCTGACCTATCCGCAGTACGTCGTAATGCTCGCGCTTTGGCAGTACCGCCAGCTCAGCGCCGGGGCGCTGGCGCAGACGGTGCGCCTGGACTCCGGAACCTTGGCACCTTTAATACGTAAGCTTGTAGCCCAAGGCTTGTTACTGCGCCAGCGCAGCAGTCAGGACGATCGTTCAGTGCTCCTCAGTCTGACTTCGGCAGGTAGCGACCTGCAGCGCAAAGCCCATGCGGTGCATGAGCAGGTAGCCTGTAGCACGCAATGCACAGCGCAGGAACGCAAGGCCATGACCGGCAAGCTGCAGTCCTTGCGACTAGCCTTGATCTCCAGAGTTTGAATCGCCCCATTTCACCCACACAACCAGGACCGACATTGGTGCCATCCTGTCGCAGGTCGTATCCAAAGTGCCGGACGCCCAGGTTTGCTCCGATCTCGATGCGACGCTGGCGTTCGCCAGGGCCAGCGGCAAAGCCAAGGCCAACAAGACCGCCTTGGTCGGCTACTGCTGGGGCGGCCGCACTGCCTGGGTATATGCGCGCCATAATCCGAAACTGGATGCGGCAGTGGCGTACTACGGTTTGCTGGAAGGATTAAAGGCACCCGACCTACGCCCACAAGATCCGATCGATTTTGCAGATTCTTTGAAAGTTCCGGTGCTTGGTCTCTACTCAGGTATCGATGCGTTCGTCAAACAGGAAACAATTGCCAAGATGCGTGGTTTGATCAACAAGGGCGGCAGCGGTTCGGAGATCGTCGTGTTCCCGAATGTGGATCACGGCTTTAATGCCGACTACCGCCCGAGCTATGATAAGGCCGCAGCCAACTACGCCCAGAAGCTGGCCAGCGACTGGATAAAAAAATACGGCGTCTGATCGAGTCTGAAAAACGCACGTATCCAATGTTCTTCCACCAAGAGGAGTTACCCATGAAGTTGCTTCCATACCCAAATTATTTGATCACGTCAGCCATCACTTGCGTCGTTGCCGGGTTTGCCGCGCCGGTGTTTGCGCAGGTCGATCCGAACCAGATGGTCGACGCCTTCGAGCGCGCCGGCGGCAAGTTCGAAGGTTTTCGGCGCTCCGGTGCCAAGGGCGTCTGCGCTGTGGCCGAATTTGTCGGTAGTGCCGAGGGCCGCGCCCTTTCAAGCGCATCGGCATTCAGCGGCAATCCGGTGCCAGTGAGCGCCCGATTCTCAATCGGCGGCGGCAATCCCAAGGCACCCGATAATGGCAAAAGCCAGCGCAATCTGGCGCTGCAGTTCGACCTACCAAACGGCGAGAGCTGGCAGATGGGCAATATCTCGGCACCAATTTTTGGTGCCGCCACGCCGCAGCAAATGCTCGGCCGCCTGACCTCACTGTTTCCCGATCCCGAGACCAAGAAGCCGGATGCTGAAAAGGTCAAGGCGTTCGCGGACGCCAATCCCGAGGTATTGCTGCAAGGCAAGTACTTCGCGAGCCAACCGGTACCAGCCAGCTTCGGCAAAGTCAACTACTGGGGCGTACATGGCTTCGGATTTGTGGATGCTGGCGGCAAGAAGCAGTTCGGCAAATGGATTTTTGAGCCGGTGGGCGGCACCCAGGGCTTGAGCGATGACGAAGCCAAGGCCAAAGGCCCCGACTTCCTGTTCAACGATCTGCGCCAGCGGGTGGCGGCCGGCGGCGTTGCCTTTGACTTCAACTTGCAATTGGCGCAACCAGGTGACAAGATCGACAGCGCCGTTGTTCCTTTGCCGGATGACCGCAAGAAGGTTACGCTGGGACGACTGACCATCAAGTCGGTAGCGGCTGATGCTACCGGAGCCTGCCTGGCCATTACCTACAACCCGATGGTGCTACCCAAAGGAGTTGAGCCTTCAGCAGACCCGATGCTCGCAGCCCGCGCGGCACCCTATGTCGTGTCACTCGGTCGTCGACTGGTCGAAGGGGCCAAGCAGTAGTTCGAAGGGGGAAACAAAAGATGAAGAGGCAGCGCGAGATCGCCGCCTCTTCGCTCTGCCAGCCCCAGGCGCGCGAGACCCACACATGCGCCTCGCGCACTTTGCCGACCGCGCCGCTCTGCACGAGTTCGACGACGCGCCGCATGTTCGAAGTGGCGTGCATCTGCGTGCCCATCTGCGTCGCCACTCGCGCGGCGCGCGCGGCCTCGGCGATCTTGCGCG
>JANORY010000760.1:0-2869 GCA_031415535.1 Burkholderiales bacterium
AGCGATCGGGCGAGAAACCTGGGCCGCCGATGTCGAGACTGCCGCCATACTTTTTATCGGTATAACCCACGCTCGCACTCCAACCCGGCGCGAATCGATAGCGGGCGTTAAGTTCGAAGAAGGTCGCGTTTGGCACCTTGCCAGATCGATCCTGAATGCCCAGTTCAGCCCAGAGCGAGAACGACGATGTGAATTGTTTGCCAATGATCGCCGCCACCTCGAAGCCGTTTTGTGCGTTGCCCAATGCCGCCAGGCGCTTGCCATCGTAGTTGCCGGCAACAATAGCCGCCGCCCGCAAGGTTACCGTGGGCGCGCTCGGCAACTCAAACTCATCGAGCACGCGGTAGTTCAGACCGATGACCGAATCGATACGACCACTGCTTTTATCGGCCGCACCGACCTTGACATCACCGTAACCGATGGTCGCGTCGAGCGCCAACGCGTCGTTGATTCCATAAGAAAAACGCAGGATCGTCGTACTACGCTGATAGTCTGACGCCGCGCCGCCGGTCACCATGCTGACGGGAATTTTGGTGGCACCGATGTAGGCGTCTTTACCGCTCTGCTGTGTGTGACTGGCACCGAGCGAAAACTGGCCTGGAATCGGCAACCACGGCGAGTCTGATTCGGCAACGGCGCTGGCCGACGAAACGAGCGCAGTTACTGCGAATATCAATCGAATTGGCTTCATGAATTTTATGCTCTGTTAGGTTGGGCGGTACGGCTCATGGCCATATGGCGTGCGGCTTGGTATTGCTGCTTGCGGGTTCGCGTCTTACAACTTGAAGCGTCGCTGCAGATACACGGTCAGCGCCTGTGAATCGTCGACACTGAGACCCAGATTGCCTTTGTTGCCAAGCAGTTCACGCGCCAACGCGGCGTCCAATCGTTTACCGGCCGCCGTGCAGCCACTGCAAGCAAGTTTGCTGGCGTACACCCCTTTACCTTGGTTGTAGGCGGCGGCGTCACCCGTCTCGGCACCTGCGCCAGCATCGTTGTTCGACGCCAGGGCAATACTGACGCCCATTGCAAGCGTCGCTGCCACGGACAGTTGAGCGAATCGTCGATTGATCATTCGGTTCTCCTTGTGTTTTTCGATTGATATCTTCGGAAAAATAAAAATGGTTCAGTGTGGCGCTCGCACCGGAACGCTCACCTGAACTCGCCTACGTTCGCACCACCAAAGGCGCGCGATCATGCCCAGTATCCCCAAACCGGCACCGATCACGCCGCGCACCGTGCCGCTGATCTTCGACTGGCCAGCGCTGCGCACGTGCCAGCGCACCGGAACTTGAGTGACCACCAGCCCCACAGCGTGCGCACGAACCTGCATTTCTACGGTCCAGCCGTACTGGCGGTCACGCAGATCAAGTCGATCGAAAGCCTCTCGTCGAATGATTCGAAAGGGGCCGAGATCAGACACGGGCATTCGC
This sequence comes from Burkholderiales bacterium, assembly GCA_031415535.1. GTDB lineage: Bacteria > Pseudomonadota > Gammaproteobacteria > Burkholderiales > Burkholderiaceae_E > JANLTP01. The sequence continues at coordinate 1,434 of JANORY010000760.1, forward strand.
CAAATCAATCGCATCAGCCAGCACGCCAGTGCGTTGCCAAAACCTTGCACCAGACTCATTGCGCCAAGGTCAGGATTGGTGCGTACACCGATCACGAGGTCAGCGCCGTCCTTGAGCGCTTCGATAAGAGCCAGTGCGTCACGCGGATCAGCAGCGCCGTCGCCGTCGACAAATAGCAGCGCGTTACCTCGACACACCGACGCGGCCGTCCAGCACGCCTGGCCGTAACCCGCGACCGGCTCCTCAATAACTTGAGCACCGGCCTGCAGTGCGTTTGACGCGGTTCGATCGATCGAACCGTTGTCAGTGACCACAATTTCATGCAACAGCGGCGTACCTTGCTCACTGCGCAGCTTTTTCAGGCCATTGATGACCGCTGCAATGCAGTCTGCTTCATTTCTGGCGGGAATAATTGCGCTGATGCGCAATTCTGAATCGGTCATGACCACTGAATCTGTTAGACACCGGCAACACGCCGTGATTGAGATTCAAACCGAACGCAATTAAAAATTCCTCACGCAATGCTCACGAAATACTCACCTTTCAGACTGCAATTCAAGGTCTGCTGGTGGCGACTGGTCGTTCAATCGGGGGCATGCCGATCGCGGTCATGGTCGCACCACTGAATCTGTCTAGGCGTCGCTCATGACAGGCCAGGAGCTCAAACGCTCGATGATTTCATCGGCAATGCCCGGTTCGAACAGAACGCTCAAGTGACCGAGCGCGCTCAGTTCACTCGACTCGATACTCTGATCAAATCCCGAGGTGTAGGGGATCACCACATTGTCATGGGCGGAGTAAAGCGCCAGCGCACGGAAGTCGGGTTTGGCCGAGTGCGCGAGGACCCAGGCACTGCGGTGCGCCAATTGGCCGAGATTTTTCCAAGGAATAAACCGTGCAATTCGGGTGCCAGACCACGGCGTGCACAAGGTCAAGAGCTGACACTGCAGTCCATCAACGGTGACCCCGTTGGTGGTCCTGGACTGCAGCCAGGCACGGCATACCAACCCGCCCATGCTATGGCCGATCAGAAAGATTTGATTAACGCCACCTGCGCGCAACTGCGTTATGCGTTTGTTCAATTGACCAACGTATTGATCAATATCGCCAAACACGGGAGACAAGTTCAAGCTGTCGAGACCGGCAATGCCGTGCCGGCGTAACTGTCGTGCCAACCACCACCAAATCCCACTGTTACTCATGAACCCATGCACCATCAAGACCACGGTCGTTGAATTGGAATTTTTCAGGCGTGGTGCCAGGATGAATGACAACGGGATCAACAGGCTAAACGCCAGCAGCGTGGCAACCGATTCCTTTGCCATCATTCGCAAACGTACTCCTATGCCTATCGGTGGCTGAATCGGATTCAAGGCATGGGCTGCCAGAAAGGTGGCAAGCACCAACGCAACGCGAACCGCAATCAAGTACAGCAG
>JANORY010000761.1:0-4927 GCA_031415535.1 Burkholderiales bacterium
GTTGGCCGCGCTGGGTTTGGAAACCTACCGATATTTTCGATACGACCCGTTAAGTTTGTTGCAACAGTATCAGCTCCAGATCAGCGACAAACAACAACTGCTTGACTCAACCCATTCGGAGTATGGCGTCACGGGTACCGAGTTGAGCCTGATCGCTCAAACCGCCAACGCACTCAAAAAGCGCCACGTAATGGCCGACTCGGTGACGGCAATCATCGCCGACGCTATTGGCACCGAACGCGATCTTCGCGTCGAGCATATTGCCTGGCGCCGGACCGCGTTCGATACGGCTGGCGCAATGGCACAATCCGCCGCGCCGGTCATGGCCGGTACGCAAGGTACCAGCCCAACGCCGTCAATGGCCGGGCCGACCACAGCAAGCCCAAACGCTGGCGCTGCACGCGACGAATACCCAGGATTCGATAAGGATGCCTTGCATGCACAACTGGTGTCCGAGTTGAGCATCGAACTACGCGGCACGGTGGCGGTCAGAATCGGCAAGAGCGAAAGTAATCGACGCGTCGAGTTGTTGCGCGACCAGCTCAAGGCAGCATGCCGCTGTAACGTCGAAGTGCAAAAATGGCCGTTCGACAATAGCCCCGCCGCCAGTCTGCAGGGCGACTTTGCTGGCAAGGCGTCGAAACAATCGATGCCGTTTGAGATGCGCGCCACCTTGCCCGGGATTACGCTGCAAACTGGCACCACAGCGGTGGCGGCGCCGGGGGGCTGATGTGAAAGTCCATCAGACACCGTTCCTTGCACTGATCCGCAAGTCCGCCATCACCGCACTGGCCCTGATCGCTGCAGCGCTTGCCCTGCTCACCTGGTCGTATCAGCGCTACGCGGCGGATAACCGAAACCAGATCGACGACATTCGCAAGGAGCAACTGGCCAAGCGTCGATTGTCGTCACTGAGCGACGAACTCGCCGCCATTCATCTGGCCCGCAGCGGCTACTTGAAGCTGCTCGAGGACGGAGTGCTGGGCGAGTTGAACAAGACCCGACTGCTGGATCAGGTCGAGACCGCACTGATACCGTTCGGTGACGCGCTGCAAGACTATAAGCTCGATGGCTACAAGGAGTTCACGCGGCCGGCATTAGCGGAGCTCAGCCGCCACAAATTCGGACTCCACCGACTGCAACTGAATTTCAAGCCGCTGCATGAGCTTGAGTTCCTGGACGTTTGGCGGGCACTAGCCAACAGCAGTTCTGGCGTGACGCCGGTTGAGTCTTGTGAGCTGACGCGCAAGGACAAAGGAGTTGATGGTGCCGCAACCATTGAGCGCAGCTCGGCCAATACGCCAGGCACGCGCTTGGAAACGTCAGCGTCGACGGCGCGACTGGATGCTCGATGTGTGCTGACCGCTTATTCGATTCGCTTCGAAGCAGCTCGCAATTCCGGCACCTCGGCGAAGGTGGCGGCCGCGCCAGTTGGTCAGCCCGGCACCGCAGCTCATGCGCTGGGAACGCTGCTGTACACAGCCGAGGAACGGCAAGCGATTGAGCGCAATCGAAGTCGCCAGGCCGCGTCGGACCCGCACGTGTTACAGGCTGGTTCAGGGTCCTTAGGCGCTCCTGAAGGCGCAGATGCGACCGCAGCCGAGGCCAGCGCCGCCCCTGCCGAGCTGCGGCTTGATGGCTATTTACGTAGCGCCCAAAGTCGGCCGGCAATTTGGGTGAATGGTCGTCTCGCTGACCAGGATGTTGAACTGCCCAGCGGCGAGGACGAAGTGATTGTGCGGCTGAATCAAACGCGCCTGCAACGCCTGTTACCGGGCCAAAGTTTCAACGCCAGTGAATTTTCCAACGCCAATGAATTTTCCAACGCCAGTGAATTTTCCAACGCCAGCGAGTTCGGACCAGGTAACTCGGTAGTCATTCACAGCTCAATCCGCAATGCTCAGGCGGCGCGCCCATGACCGTCGCGAACCTAATGAATCTAATGAACCTAACGAACAATAGCAACATTAGCAACATTAGCAGCGTACATCGACGGCGTGGCGGCACGGGCCAGCGCGGTGCGGCAATGCTGCTGCTGATCCTGTCACTGATTGCATTGGGTGCCACCGTGTTACTTACCTCAATCGGCCTTCGCGGTTCAATCAGCGTCTACGAGCGCGAGGCACGACAGATACTGGAGCAATCACGCGCGGCACTGCTGGTCTACTTGAGCAGCGCCGATCTCGATACCACCGGCCGGCGACTCGGCGAATTCAGGCTGTATCCGGACTTGCCGATCGCCGCTGGCCCCGGTGCCGACGCGAGTGAACCGAGTTATGACGGCTTGGCCGAAATCGTCGGTTGTGCCAGCCGTACCTGGCTGCCGGGTGCTGCGCTGACAGCGCCCAACACTGCCGGTGCGTCAGCTCGCTGTTTCGGAAGACTGCCGTGGCGCGCGCTCGGACTAAGCTTGCCGAGCGCCGACATTGACGGATCCAGCGGACTGGTGCCATGGGTGGTGTACTCGCCAAACCTGGCCAGCCCGGCGGCCTGCCTGGGTGATCTGAACCCGTTAATGGCGCGCACTAACTACAGCGGCTACGCCTGCCCGACGGCTGTACCGTATCCATGGATTACCGTGCTTGACGAGCGCGGCAACGTTCTTTCCGATCGCGTTGCGTTTGCGCTGATCTTGCCCGGACCGGCACTGGCCGGGCAGGTCCGTTCGAATGCGGCACCGCCGTCGGCCTATCTGGACCGGGTTACGATCGATGCGAGTTGTCCGCTGCCGTGCGTGCCTGGCTTCTATGACAACGCCGCCTACGCCCATGCCGACGGTAACCCGACCGTGCTCATACGGGCCACACCTTCGGGCCGTGCAACCGAGCGCATCAGTTATTACGGCAATAACTACGAGTTCAACGATCGACTGATCTATGTCACGGTCGATGAATATCTGTCCGTAATGGAAACCCGCGCTCGTCGCGAAGTCGTCAGCCGATTGCGTACCTACCGGAGCAGCCATGGCTATTTCCCGTTTGCGTCCGCCTTTGACACGCTGCAGGGCGATTGTGTTTTGGGCCTTCGATTCGGTCATCTGCCGACACAACCGGGCCTCTGCTTGCCAGGCGATGAGTTAAACATGCCAGCGTGGTTCAACGATGCTGGTTGGCAGCGTTATTTTGTCTACTCGGTCAGCGCGCGATGCAATCGATTGATCAGCGCCTGCGATGCTCCGGCCCTGACGGTCGGTGCGCAAAACAATATTAACGCCCTGCTTCTGAGTCCGTCTGCGGCCATCACCACGACACCGTTCGCCGCTTCAAAAAGCGCGGCACAAACCCCGCTTATCGGCGCTTCGACCTCGGCCAGCGCAGCGGACTATCTCGACAGCATCGAAAACGCTGGCGGACTGGTTGATGTGTTTGAAGCGACCGTGTCGCAGGCCGCGCCCGGTAACGATCGAATGGATATCATCGAGTGAAAGTGCACGATCAAAACGGATTCTCGCTGATTGAACTGGCGATTGGCCTGGTCATCATGGGCTTGATTGCGGTCGGTGTCATCAGTTCGTTGTCGGCACAAACCGAACAGCGCCGAACCGTTCAGACGCGCGAAATGCTGATTGAAGTCCGTAACTCACTGATGGCCTTCGTGACCACCCAAGGCCGATTGCCCTGCCCCGCAAGCCTGCTCAGCAATGGCCAGGAATCGATCGCCTCCAACAGCGGCGGCGTCATTACCTGTGTCAGCGAAAACGGCTTCGTGCCGGGCGTTACCTTAGGGCTCGCCGAGCTGGACGCGCGCGGCCTAAAAAACGACGCCTGGGACGATGGTCCTGCTGGCAATTCGCCGCGAACCCTGCGCTACGCGGTCTCGAATTTGCAGGCACCGGTGGCCAACGCGCTGACGTCGCCGGGTCTCGGCGCGCCGGCCAGCGGCACGCGTCGGCTTGACGTTCAATCCAGCATTGCAGCCAACCAGTCTCTGTTCATCTGCAAAAGCGCCAGCGCAATCGCCGCAACTGGCAATCGCTGCCTGAGTACCACCAACACCTTGTCCTCGAACGCCGCGTTTGTACTGTGGTCGGCCGGGCCGAACGGGCGCGACACCACCAATTTCTCGGCTGACGAGCAACAAAACATGACCTGGGCCGTGCCGCGCGTACTGATCAGCCGTGAATACGCACCGCTCAACGCCAGCGGTGGCGGCTTTGACGATCTGTTGCTCTGGCAACCATTTAGTTTGGTGGCCGAGCGACTTTTTTCGGCTGGCTTTGTCCAATGACTGGCGAACTGTTCCTGCGGCGTATCAACCTGGCCACTGGCTTGCAAGCCGTGCTTGCGCTGGCCCGCAGCACCTGGCTCGAAGCCGTGCGCAGCCGCTGGAGCGCCATCTTGGGCGTCGGTGCCCTCGGGCTGTTCGCAGTGACGGCCTTCGTCGGCAGTTGGGCCCTGATCGAGCGTGAACAGGTGATGCTGGCGATGATCGCACCACTGACCAGACTGCTGGCCATCCTGGTCGTTGCGCTGGTAACGGTGACAGCGGTGGTGCGCGAGTTCAACGATCGATCGATCCTGCTGACCCTGGCAGCGCCGCTCTCGCGTGCGACCTGGGTGTTCGGCAAGGGCATCGGATTCGCGCTGATCGCAGTCGTTACGGCCGCCGTATTGTGTTTGCCGCTGGCCCTGCTCTCGCCAACCCAAGCGATGCTGTTGTGGACCGTTTCACTCGCGCTGGAGTTGGTAGTCCTAGCCAGCGCCGCAGTCGTTCTGGCTTGCGTCTTGCGTCAAATTCCAGCCGCAATACTGGCGCTGGCGAGCTTCTACGTTTTATCTCGTTTAATGGGCGTGTTGCTGCTGATCGCTGAACATGCACCCTACGACAGCAGTATTCAAGTCAACACCTTGAATTCCGGCTTTCTAAAAATTCTGAGCGCGCTATTACCCAGACTCGATTTGTTCACTCAATCGGCCTGGTTGTTTCA
>JANORY010000762.1:0-2673 GCA_031415535.1 Burkholderiales bacterium
ACTTTATCGATGACCGCGCCGTCGGGGAAGCGGGCCAAAAATCGTTTTGCGTCGTTTTGCGCTCGAATGTGTGCCCGCAACAGCTCAATGCGATCACCACCCCAAAACAGTTCGCCGCGATAGATCATGCTCGGCACACCGAAAACGCCTTCACTTTCGGCCTGTACTTGAATTAAATCGTGCTGTGTTCGGCCGCGCGAAGTCACGAAGTCGGCAAAGCCGGACGAGTCGGCGCCGACCGAAGCAAGCACCGCGCCGATTGTGTCAACCGAATCAATATTCAAATCGCGCCTGAAGAATCGCTCAAAGACGGTGTCTCGATACGCCTCGAAAACCGATTGCTGTAGCGCCATCAGCATGCCGATGCTGCTCACTGCGCCATCAAAAATCCGCTCGGGGCCCTTGATCACCAAACCCTGCTGCGTCGCAAAGCGGCCCACGTCCTGGTACAGGTAGCGAATCTTGCCCATCGAATAAATGAGTTGCTCATCGGCGCCGGCGCCCGGGTCGGCGCGCGCAAGTTTTAATGTGTAGGGCTGCCAATCGAGCGCGATGGCCTCGGCTTGGGCCAGTTCGATCAATGGTCGCACCGCGACGTACGAATACGGGCTTTTGAAATCAATGTAAACGCGGACAGTTTCCATGGCCTGAGATCGTACCCGATTGATGAAACCGCGTGGTTGGCTTGACCCGCAACTGATTCGATCGGTGCAATACACTGATGCTGTTGCCCCCGCTGCTTTCCCAAGCTGCGGATCCAAAAACACAAGGTTCCAGCGCATTTCCCTGACCCGGCGAATCTATCAATGACCCCGACTCCCTTTGCCTATCGCGACGGCGGCAATGCAAGCCGCGCGCTGCAGTCCGTACTGGCGGCCATCGATGCGCGCGAGCCGGTGGTCATGGCCTGGGCCGCGCAGCAGCGGGAGGCGGCGCAAAGCGCCGCGCTGGCGCTTGATCAAGAGGCCAGTGACGGCCGATTTCGCGGCCTGTTGCACGGACTGCCTCTGGGCGTCAAAGATCTGTTCGATGTCAAAGGCATGCGCACGCAAGCGGGCAGCCGCTCGCGCGCGCAGGCGCACCCGGCCGACCACGACGCCCCGGTGGTCGCCGCTTTGCGTGCCGCCGGCTGCGTCATTGTGGGCAAGACTCACACCACCGAATACGCTTTTCTCGATCCTACGGTGACCCGCAACCCGTTCAATTCTGAGCACACGCCTGGTGGTTCGAGCAGCGGCTCGGGCGCGGCGATCGGCGCCGGCATGGTGCCCTTGGCGATTGGCACTCAAACGGTCGGTTCGGTTTGTCGTCCGGCTGCGTACTGTGGTGCGGCGGCCTTTAAGCCGACAACCGGATCAACCTCGATGCGCGGTGTGGTGCCGTTCGCGTCGACTTACGATACCGCCGGGTTTTTGGCGACACGCCTGGAGATCGCGGTGGATGCCTGGCGGGCCGTTTGTGCGGCGGGCGCCGCGCAGGCGGGCGCTGAACGGTCCGTCAAGTCACCGGCGAGCGTGGTGCGCGGCCTGCGTTTTGGGTTGCCCTCGGACGCCTACTTTGCCGAGATCGACCTTGAAATCGCCACCACGTTGGAGCAGGTCGCGACGACGCTCGCGCGGGCCGGTGCGATTGCGGTGCGCCTGGCGGTCGGCGTCGATCTCGCCTCAATGCGCGGCTTGCAACGCACTGTCATGTTTCATGAGGCCGCACATGCGCACCAAAGCCTGTTCGGCAATCCCGACATCTTGGCAAAGCTTGGTCCCCATTGGCGCGAGGGCTTGATCATGGGTCGCAGCGTCAGCAGCGCGGCGCATGCGCAGGCGTTCGCCCAGTTGGCGGCGATCAGCGCAGCGGCGCTGCGGGTGACCGCTGGCGTTGACTTCTTGCTGCTGCCGGCGGCGAAATCGACCGCGCCGACCCGCGAATCAACTGGCGATCCGGGTTTGATCCTGCCCTGGACCATCTTCGGTTCGCCGCTGTCGGTGCTGCCGGTGGCGATCGGCGCCAAGGGCTTGCCGACTGCGGTGATGCTGGCCGGGCATCCGCATCAGGACGCGCAACATGTGTCTATCGCGTTGGCGGTTGAGGCGCTGCTGCGCGCCGAAAAATGAGGCGGCTGGTTCGCGTGGCACGCGGCTTGCGAGGTACACTGAGTTCCAAACAGCACGGTCGAAAAACAACACGATCGCAAATTTCGCTTTTCGCTAAGTCAGGCTATTACTTGGTCAAGTCTAATCGGGAGACGTTCGTATGAGCATCCAACTGAAGATTCGAAAAACGGCCCACTGCGCCGTCGCGGCGTTGTTGATCGCGGCTGGCGCGTTGAGTGCGACCGGTGCCGCCTTGGCGCAACCGGCGCAAAAAGTATTGAAATTTATTCCGCAGGCCGACCTGCGGATACTCGACCCGATCGCCACCACCGCCTACATCACCCGCAACCACGGCTACATGGTGTACGACACCCTGTTCGCGATGGACGCAAAGTTTCAGGTGCAGCCGCAAATGGTCGACAAGTACGAGCTGTCGGCCGACAAGCTAACCTACACCTTTACCTTGCGTGACGGCCTGAAATTTCACGACGGCCAGCCGGTGCGCTCGGCCGACTGTATCGCCTCGCTCGATCGCTGGGCCAAGCGCGATGCGCTCGGACAAAAGCTCGCCGAAGTGACCGAG
>JANORY010000763.1:0-1871 GCA_031415535.1 Burkholderiales bacterium
GCCCGCCAAATTTTTTTTCACCGAAACATGTGCAGGCAGTCATTCAGCCGGTTGCGCTGCCGTTTTTTCTGCAGCCCGGAGTCCTGGTCGAGCAAAATGCCAAGCGACACCTCATAACTCCCGCCGGTGTACCCCGACAGCCCCGAAACGGTGGTGTCGTAACTCAAACCGAGCTTGAAAACACCCTGTTTGATGCCAACGAGCAGGATGGTCGCGTCCGCATTTCCGAACGTGTGGCGAAACCACAGGCCGCCAAACATCGGCCCGATGCCGACATACGCCCCGACGTTCAACTGTTTGAACTCGCCCTGTTTTTCGAACAGCAAATTGGGCGACCAGAACGAGGCCGGCCTCACTTTATTTCCTTTTTGAATGATGAATTCGGCCCCGCCGTGCAGGCTGATTCGCATCGGCAAAAACGCCTGGTCGGAGGCCAGATTTCCGGCTGGCAAAAGCGTCGTTGCCGGGGTATTGAGGTGGCGAAGCGACAGGCCGGCGTACAGTTTTTCACCATAAATAAGGAAGCCCGTCGTGGCATCAAAACTGGTGCGGTTAGTCACGTCGGGCCGGGTTTCTTCGCTCGAAAGAACGTTGCCTTCGATGGCCTCAATCTGGTCGGTAAAAATCAGTTTGTCCCAATTCAGGTTGGCCTGGTGCATGGCCGCTTCGAAGCCGATTTTGATGAATAAATCCTCCGAAAGTGGCAATTGATAGGCATAAATCGCCCCGAAACGGTTGGTTTTGAAAATGCCATCGCCCTGGTTATCGCCCAGAGCCGTGAACCCGATGCCGCTGTTTATCGACTCAATCGACTGCTCGTAACTCGCCGAATACGTCGTGTACGCGCCGCCGAAACCGGGCCATTGATGCCGATAATTCAGGCCAAAACGCGGGGCAAAAGCCGACCCCGCAAAAGCAGGATTCATCTGGATGCCTGCGGCAAAAAACTGGCTGAAAACGGGGTCTTGCCCGGCGGCTTTTCCCGAAAACAGACCGACATAAAATGCGAAAAGGAGACGTTTTTTCATGGCTCAAAATTCAGAAGAATTCAGTTCAAATTCGCCCGATTCAAAAAAATCAGCGTTTCAAAACAGTCAAAAAAAAGCCGCCCCGAAAACGGGATGGCTCTTTTTTGAATCCTCGAAACACCTCAAATCTGCGTTTCAAAAGCCGTCTGGCTGCTGTATCGCAAAATGTTTTCGAGCGTTTCGTCGGACGGGTTGAATCGGACTTTCGGCAGCGAAATTTTGGCTTCGAGCAGGCTGTCAAATTCGCGGCGCAGGGGCCGGTTTTCGGCGAGGATTTGGGAAAAATCGAGGGCTTCCGAGGCACTCATTTCGCGGTACATAAACCGCATCAGGTTGGTGTGTAACGTTTCTTCCATAGGCTGGCGGACGTGCATCATTTTTTAGAAGTTGAAAAATTGTGTTTGGAAATGATGCCCGAAAAACACCCGCCGCTTTTCGATTATTGCCCCGCGCCGGATTTTTAGTCAAAATAATTTTCCCGACAGCCGAAATGCGCGTTGCCCGGTTTTTGTCAAACCGGGCGATGTCAAAAGCAAAGGCCTTATTCAAGTTCAACTCGAATAAGGCCTTCTTTTTGTTTGCAAAAGAGCGGCAATCACTCTTTCTGCGCAGGTTTATCGGCATCGCGGATGCCCTGGCGGATTTCGTCTTCGACCGAATTTTTAGCCCGGTTGAATTCGCTGATGCCTTTGCCCAGGCCGCGCATGAGTTCGGGAATTTTTTTGCCTCCAAACATCAGTAAAATAACAAGTACTATTAACATCCACTCAGTGACACCCGGCATGCCAATCAGGAAAATTGAATTTAAATTTGACTGTAACATAATATTGGTTTTGAGGTATA
>JANORY010000764.1:0-2131 GCA_031415535.1 Burkholderiales bacterium
GCTGAGCCGCAAACTGTTTGCGCAAGACAGCAGTTGGCGCGAGCTCGCCGGTATCGCGCTGGTGGTCAGCGGCGTGGCAATCTTGCTCAATGCCGGATGATTCGCTGAAACCTTTGAATCGTCACTTGAATTCTCTCTAGCCGGCCCCACGTCTCTATTCATCCATCTAACCGGGAATCTGGACATGCGTACAGACAAATTGACCACCCAGTTCCAGTCGGCGTTGGCCGATGCCCAAAGCCTGGCATTGGCGTCCGATCATTCTTATATTGAGCCGGTGCATCTGATCTCGGCGCTGCTGAGTCAGAGTGACGGCAGCGGTCGGGCACTGCTTGAGCGGGCCGGCGTTCGAATCAATGTATTGAAGAAAGAGGTCGACGCGGCGATCGCCCGATTGCCACAGGTGACCGGCACAGGCGGCCAGATCCAGGTCGGTCGCGATCTGGTGAATCTGCTCAATGTGGCCGATAAGGAAGCTAGCAAACGCTCTGATCAGTTCATCGCGACTGAAATGTTCTTGCTGGCGCTGGCCGATGATAAAGGCGAGGCCGGTCGGATTGCCCGCGAAGCGGGACTGAATCGGAAAACACTGGACGCTGCCGTCGATGCGTTGCGCGGTGGAGAATCAGTCGGCAGTGCCGAGGCGGAAGGCCAGCGCGAGGCGCTCAAGAAATATTGTATTGATCTGACCGAACGCGCCCGTCAAGGTAAGCTGGACCCGGTGATTGGCCGGGACGACGAAATTCGGCGAACCATTCAGATCCTGCAGCGTCGCACCAAGAACAATCCAGTACTGATCGGTGAACCCGGCGTTGGCAAGACCGCAATTGTCGAAGGTTTGGCACAACGCATCGTCAACGGCGAAGTGCCCGAGACCTTGAAGAACAAGCGCGTGCTGGTGCTCGATATGGCGATGCTGCTGGCCGGTGCCAAGTTCCGTGGTGAGTTCGAAGAGCGCTTGAAAGCCGTTCTGAAGGACATTGCCGCCGACGAGGGCAAGACGATCGTTTTTATCGACGAAATGCACACCATGGTCGGTGCCGGCAAGGCCGAAGGCGCGATGGACGCGGGCAATATGCTCAAGCCTGCGTTGGCGCGTGGTGAGTTGCATTGCGTGGGCGCAACCACCCTGGATGAGTATCGCAAGTACATTGAGAAAGATGCGGCGCTGGAGCGGCGTTTTCAAAAGGTGCTGATCGGCGAACCCACGGTAGAAGCAACGATTGCGATTCTGCGCGGTCTGCAGGAGCGCTATGAATTGCATCACGGCGTCGAGATTACCGACCCGGCAATTGTGGCGGCGGCTGAGCTTTCGAATCGCTACATTACCGATCGGTTTTTGCCGGACAAAGCGATCGACCTGATCGATGAGGCGGCGGCACGGGTCAAGATGGAGATCGACTCCAAGCCGGAGGCGATGGACAAGCTCGATCGGCGCTTGATCCAACTGAAGATCGAGCGCGAAGCCGTCAAGAAGGAGAAGGACGACGCCTCGCGGCGTCGCCTTGAATTGATCGAACAGGAGATCACGCGGCTCGATCGCGAATACTCCGATCTCGATGAGATTCTGCGCGCCGAAAAAGCCGCCGTGCAAGGTTCGGCACAGATCAAGATCGATATCGAAAAGCTGCGTGCGCAGATGACCGAGTTTCAGCGCAACGGCAAGCTTGATCGAGTAGCCGAAATTCAATACGGAAAGTTGCCCGAACTCGAAGGTCGGCTCAAATCGGCGCATGACGCCGAGGTGAACCGTCAGGCAGGCAAGGGTGATCGGCCGCGCTTGTTGCGCACCCAGGTCGGCGCCGAAGAAATTGCTGAGGTAGTCTCGCGCGCCACCGGCATTCCGGTGTCCCGCATGATGCAGGGTGAACGCGAGAAGCTGTTGCAGATGGAAAGCAAACTGCATGAGCGGGTGGTCGGCCAGGATGAAGCAGTTCGATTGGTCTCCGACGCCATCCGCCGTTCGCGGGCCGGCTTGTCCGACCCGGATCGGCCGTACGGATCGTTCCTCTTTCTCGGGCCGACCGGCGTTGGCAAGACCGAGCTGTGCAAGGCGCTGGCCGATTTTCTGTTCGACTCACCGCGTGTTTCTCCATGAATTCGCTCATGTCGATGCGCACCATCGCATCGG
>JANORY010000765.1:0-3179 GCA_031415535.1 Burkholderiales bacterium
TGCGCATTGTCATACCCGAGAATTCGTTTTCCGTAAGGCTCATGGAGCGTCAGGGCGTAACGAATACCATGCGGAATGTCTTCGGTTACGTCTACACGCCACGATTCGATCTTGATCCAATAGCCAAAACCTTGATCAACAATTGAGCCGTCCAGGTCGAGCAGCGTTTCAAGACCGAGTTCATCACGCATGGATTATTGTATCAACGGATGATAAACTATGCTAAGCCAACAATTGGCGGGTGGCGAGTAATCGATCTTGATCCCTATGGCACAGTACTCATCGGAAAAGAATCGATCCCCAGCCGCCCTCTGAGCGGCGATCAACCCCGATAAACCGCTCGCTCAAAGCTCTCATAAGCCGCCATCAACGGTGCCTGCACAAACGGCAACGTTTGAGTCATGATGACGGGGGTATAGTATTTTTAAAAAGTATATTTGTCGTGTGAGGTACCCGGCATGTTCACCGAAGTGAGAGTCTGTCGGTGAACAGCCAGTGCGATTATCCACAAAACACCCTGCTTGGCGCACGTTATCGGCGCAATGCGGCTCAGAACGGCTCAGAACTCAAAGCGAAAGCCCGGGCTGACTGTGCCTGACTGTGCCGAAACGGTCCCGGACACAGACGCGCCCACAGCCCAAGTTACCGGACTGCCCATGACAAGGAATCAGCGATGGATCGGGTCTGAATCAGGCAGCATGCAGCCGCATTTGCCCACGCGCGGGTGCCCGTGGCGGTGCCCGTGCCTCAAGGCCCAGATGGGTGAGGATCTTCTCGATCACGGGTGTCTGCAGGATCGCTGCGATAATCTTCAGCTCGCCGCCGCAGTTCAGGCAGTGCTCAAGGTCGAGATCAAAGACGCGCTTGAGCAAACGCGTCCAACTCGGGCGATGCGGCCAGTGCGCTGCGTTGTTGGCCTCGCCCGCTTGCGGTTGCGCCGCCGGGGCGAGTTCGGGATCTTTTGGCACAGCCTGCGCGCGAATCTTCGCATTCGGCGCCAGCACCCCATGAAACCGTATGAGGTGAAGACGCGGACGCGGCAACAGCGCCGCCAGCCACTGCATAAATTCCAGCAGCGACATCACCAAATGCGTGGTGCCGTCGCGCCAGGCTGTCTATCGTGAATATTGACCCAAGGTTGTCGGGGTAGTAATATGCTACCTATGGGAATGCCTGTAAAATTGTCGAACAATCTAGTCAGCGCTGCGCGTGAAGAGGCCGCGCGAACTGACAGGTCATTGACGGCCCAAATCGAACACTGGGCAAAACTGGGTCAGCAGGCGGAGCGATCGCTCAGCTTTGATGCTGCCGCTCAGTTAAAAGCCGGCGCCGGATTAAGCGCGGGCGATGCGCGGCGGGCGCTTGCTGCGGCATTGGCCCCGATCCTGGGTTCAGCAGAGTTGGCATCAATCAGTCGTATGGTCGCCGCAGCGGGTAAACCGGTATATGGCAGCGATCCCGACCACCCGGGTCTTATTCTCCAGACTTGGCCAGATGGAACTACTGTCAGCGGTACGTTTGATGCTAAGCAATTCAAGCCCGAGGGTTTGGGTTTTAATGCAACCTTTCAGTTTGTTCGACTATTTGCGTATTTATAGCGTATAACTTCGTATATAAATCGTATAAATCATTTCTAGGCCCATCGATTTGTCGTCATCTAACGTCCCAGAAGGCAGCCACGAGCTCAGGTCCACGGTGTTCGATGATTTCCGGGTTGCCCTTCGGTCTACTGATGATCCATTCATGCTCATCCTGGCTGGGCCGAACGGTGCCGGGAAGTCCACGTTCTTCAATGCACTGCTCGCGACATCAGGTTTTCCGATTTTGAATCCCGATGTAATCGAAGAAAATTTACCCGAGGCGTCAGCTCGAACCATGACGGCGAGCCGCATTGCAGTACAACAACGCCGCGTCTGTCTAGCCGCACGGCAATCGTTTGCCGTTGAGACTACGCTTAGTGGAGCGGCCTCTCGCATCCATCGAATGCTTGCGGATGCGCGTTCAGCCGGATTCACTTGCTATGCAATTTACATTGGTCTGGACAGTTCGGGCTTGTCCGCCCTACGGGTGATTGAACGCATGCAACGGGGTGGTCATGGCGTGCCGCTTGAGCGAATCGCGACTCGGTATGCCCGGAGCCTTGAGAATTTGCGCGACTGCGCGGCCAAATTTGATGCGTTGTTGATCCTCGACAACAGCTTCACCAACCAAATGTACCGGCCAGCAGCGCTTTTTCGGTCTGCTCGGCTTGTTTGGCGAGACCCAACGCCCCGGCCATGGCTGACCGTATAAATTTCACAGGGATTGACGAATGAATTTAGGCGCGGAACAACCTTGGAAGACGATCACCATCGCTGATGTCGAAGCAGCGACAAAACGGCTTGAAACTGAATTGGGCTCGACCAATTTCGGTCGCATTCAATCAATAGTCAAAGTTTCTAACCCCAACACCGCGCGGGTCGGATTGGACAAGGCTCTCGACGTGAGCTTCCCGCAGTGGCGAGCGGACCGCGAGATGTATTTGACCAATTTTCGAATGCTTCGGAAGAGTCTTCGTGATGCCTGCGTGCTTTACAACAGCCGTCTTGTGGCCGATGGCACAACAGTCATGTTACGGCTGGAAGTCGATAAACAGACCCGTCAATCCCCTGAGTATCGCGAATGCTGGTTTGAAATGCCGAACAACTTACATGAGGTCATCGACCGCCGAATCAGTGCGCAGACCAGTCTCCTGGAGCGCTTTCCTCAATCTGCGCGTCAACTGGAAGACGGCAAAAAGGTAGTCCGCTACTTTTTGTCCTACGCCTCAGACAACTTTAAGCTAAAGACCAAACTGGTGGACAGACTCCACAATTATTTTTTCGAAAGCAACCCGGACTTCAAGTTCAAGCGCTGGGAAATGGAGAACATCGAACCAGGAGAACGCTGGCACGCCGAAATTCAGCGCGCGATCCGCGCTTGCGACTTTGGACTCTTGCTTACGAGTCCAGCGTTCTTTGCGAGTAAATACATCAAGACTTTTGAGCTGATTCACTTCGTCGCGACTTCGGAAAATGACCAGGGCACCGCCAAATGTGCCATTCCTGTAATGCTCGAGCCGTACCCATTCGATGGCTCGATAGATCTGTGTGGACTTTCAGATTATCAAGTCTTTCGCTGCAAAGGCAGGGCGTTTAGCG
>JANORY010000766.1:0-4594 GCA_031415535.1 Burkholderiales bacterium
GCTGGTGAAGGCGTTGGAGGCCGCGACTGATGATTTCTGGCGGGCGGACGTTTCAGCGGGAACGTCGGCAACGCCGATAGCACCAGGAATGAATGACTATCAGTACGGAACTTGCGCAGCCCAGTCAACGGAAACCGCCGACCTTCAGGAGCAAGCCAGACCCACGTTGTGCCAACGTCGTGCCGACGCACTGGCGCTGTTCGCCGAGTCTTTTCTGAAGCATGGCTACGAGGCGCTAAGCGGCGGTGAGCGTCAGCAGATCGTCGTGCATGTCGACGTTGAAACGCTGCGCAACGAGACACCAGGCCGGTGCGAACTCGAAGACGGCCCGGCGCTGGCGGCGCAGACCGCACGCCGCCTCGCCTGTGACGCCAGTCGGGTGACGATCATCGAAGACGGCGATGGCGAGCCGCTGAATGTCGGTCGCAAGACCCGCACCATCGCACCGGCGATCCGACGGGCGCTACGCACCCGGGATCAAGGCTGCACCTTTCCAGGCTGCACCCACACACGGTTTCTCGACGGTCACCACGTCCAGCATTGGGCTGATGGTGGCGAGACAAAACTGTCGAACCTGGTTCTGTTGTGTCGCTTCCATCATCGCCAGGTGCATGAGGGTGGTGTTCAGGTGAAAATCCTTGACGACGGTGCTTTACGGTTCGGCAACGCGCAGGGCAAGCCGTTCGAAGTACAGGTGCCAAGTCAAGGGAGTTTCGACTCGCTCGTCTGCCAACATCAGCGCAGCGGCCAAACGATTGATGCCCGCACCGCCGTCACCCGATGGTGCGGTGAACAGATGGACTACGGCATGGCGATCGGCGGGCTGATGGCGCAGCAGGAACGAGCGCACACGGAACCGGTCAAGAACCTATAGCTGAACGCTGCTACCGGTGATTGACCAAGTTTGGGCACCTGGAATCCCCCGAATACAATGGTCTGCTCAAAAACTCTAAAAGTATTAATCAATCATGGCCTCATCAATCGGCGACTCGGTCTTTGACATTCTCTTTCGTAACGCTCGTACTCAGAACGGCTTCCAGGATGTACCGGTGTCGGATGAACTGCTCAAGCGCTTGTATGACATCGCTCGGATGGGCCCGACTTCAATGAACGTGCAACCGATGCGCGTGCTGTTTCTGCGCACCAAGGAGGCCAAGGAGCGGTTGGTTCCAGCGCTCAGTCCGGGCAATGTCGACAAAGTCAGGCAAGCGCCGGTTACTGCGGTCATTGCCACCGACACCAAGTTCTTTGAACACATGCCGACCATCTGGCACGGTGAAGGCGCACGCGAAATGTTCGCCAGCAATACCGCGTTGGCCGAAGGTACTGCCCTGCGCAACAGCACCTTGCAAGGCGCTTATCTGATGATCGTTGCGCGCGGACTCGGGCTGGACTGCGGTCCGATGTCGGGCTTCGATCAGGCCAAGGCAAATGCTGAATTTTTTCCGGATGGCCGGTTCAAGGCCAATTTTCTGTGCAACCTCGGTTATGGCGATCCAACCAAGTTGTTTAAGCGCAATCGCCGCTTTGACTTCGACGAAGTCTGCACGCTGCTGTAACTAATTTTCCTTCGCCAACAGCAGTTTTCGCTCAGCGTCTTCGCGGGCGCGCTTGACGGTGATGTACAGTTGCGACGCGCCGGCGTGATACTGCACCGGCCAGGGTGCGCCGCGAAAATCCTGTTCGGCGGCCGCGCGTAGCGTGAAGCACGGGTCGGCCAGGTGTGGGCGGCCCAGTGCGACCAGATCGGCCCGGCCTGAAATCAGCAAGGTGTTGACCTGATCGGCTGATGTGACGGCACCGACGGCCATGGTTGCGATGCCCACTTCGAGTCGAATTTGCTCGGCGAATCCGGCCTGGTACATGCGCCCGTACACCGGTTTGCTGGCCGGGTCGGTCTGGCCGGACGATACATCGATCAGATCGCAGCCCAGTGCCTTGAAGGCGTGCGCGACTTCCACCGAGTCGGTTGGCGTCAAACCGCCGGCCACCCAATCGGTTGCTGAAAGGCGAACACTCATTGGTTTGTGTTGCGGCCAGCAGGCACGAACCGCCTCGAACACTTGCAGCGGAAAACGCAGCCGATTGGCCATCGAGCCGCCGTACTCGTCTGAACGCTGGTTAATCAGTGGAGTAAGGAAACTGGCCAGCAAGTAGCCGTGTGCGACATGCAGCTCCAGCATGTCGAATCCGGCCTGCTCGGCTAACTGGGCCGAGTGCACAAACTCGCTGATGACCTGATCCATGTCGGCGCGGGTCATGGCGCGCGGCGCCTGGTTGACGCCGGCGCGATACGGTACTGCCGACGGTGCAATCAACGGCCAATTGAGATCGCCCTTTTGTTCGTCCAGCGGATAGTCGATTTCATCCCAGCCGAGCTGGGTAGAGCCTTTACGCCCGGCATGGCCGAGTTGCATACAAAGCTTAGCCGCACTGTTGGTGTGAACAAAATCAACTACCCGCTTAAAGCCCAGCATTTGTGCCTGATTCCAAAGCCCGGTGCAGCCTGGCGTGATGCGGGCGTCGGCTGACGGACAAGTCATCTCAATGAACACCAGCCCGGCACCACCAAGCGCCCGCGCGCCGTAATGCACCAAATGCCAGTCGTTGGGCACGCCGTCAATCGCCGAGTATTGCGCCATCGGCGACACCACAACCCGGTTCGCTAACCAGAGCTCGCGTAGTTTGAGCGGCGCGAACATCGGTGCGCTGTCGAGCCAGGGCGCGGTGTGGCCGCTCGAATCAGTGATGGGAAGATGCATTGCTGAAGCCTGCTGCGTATTCCACCAGCGGGTCGCCCGCTCGACCAGTCCGGCATCACGCAAGCGCAAATTCTCATAGGTAATTTGTTTGCTGCGGGTCAGCACCGAAATGTTGAACTGGATCGGATCCAGTTTCCAAAACCGGCGCACGTTCTCGAACCAGACCAGCGAAACATTCGCCGAGTGCTGGATTCGGCCGACCTCGTCGCGACGGGTTTCTTCGTAAACACCGAGTGCCTCATGCACCTGATCGACATCCCTATCTGCGCTGCCGGCCAAGACCTTCACCATCGCGTCGTGCAAGGCAATCGCGTCCTCGAGCGCCAGTTTGGTACCGGAGCCGATCGAGAAATGCGCGGTATGTGCGGCATCACCGAGCAGCACAATCGGCAGGCCGTGATGGCGATGGTGCCAGCGCTTGCACGATATAGTCGGAAATTGCCGCCACAATGAACGATTGGTCAATACTCGAGCACCGTTCAGGTCGGCGGCAAACAGTTGTTCAATGTAGGCGGCTGTGGCCGCCTCGTCGTCGGCCTTCAAGCCGGATCGTCGATAGGTTTCATCGGTGGTTTCGATCACAATCGTCGATTCACCCGGCGTGTATTGATACGCATGCATGTTCCACAGACCGGCGGCATCTTCCCGAAAACTGTAGAAGAACGCCGGCAGATTCATGCGCGCACCGAGCCAGGTAAACCGATTGCTGCGCAAATCTACTGACGGTTGGAACTCATCGCGAAAAAATTCGCGCACTGCACTGTTTATGCCGTCGGCCGCGATCAGCAGATCCGCACCTTGATGATCGGTCAGCGCATCGATCGAAACTTTACCCTCCTGCTGGTAGCGCACACTGATGCCCAACTGCTCGGCGCGTCTTTGTAAAATCTCGAGCAAGGTTAGCCGGCGAATACCGGAGAAGCCATGGCCGGAACTCTTCAGGACGTGGCCTTGGTACTGGACATGAATATCGTCCCAATAAGCAAAATTCGCGGCAATTTCCTGGTGCGTCGTCGCATCGGCACGGGCCAGATTGGCGAGCGTTTCATCGGACAACACAATGCCGAAGCCGAAGGTGTCGTCGGCGCGGTTGCGCTCCACCAGGCGAATGTCCGCCGCCGGATACGATTTCTTCAGCAGGATCGCACTGTAAAGGCCAGCCGGACCGGCACCGATAATGTCAATTCGCACGGATACACCTCACTACTTGCATTCGAGATAGTTTAAGTCTAAAGTATTTTTCATGCCAAATAGCTCGATGACTTATGGGGACTACCTGCATCTGGATGAAATCCTGGGCGCTCAACAGCCGCGCTCGCCGGATCACAACGAAATGCTGTTCCTGATCGCCCATCAAACGACCGAGTTGTGGCTCAAGTTGATGCTGCATGAACTGCGCGCGGCGCGCGAAAACATTCGCAGCCATCGGCTGCCGGCCGCCTTAAAATGCTGGCCCGGGTGTCGCGAATCTTTAAACAACTGGTGCACGCCTGGGATGTCATGGCAACCCTGACCCCGCCTGAATATTCGCAGTTGCGCCCCTACCTGGGTACCTCGTCCGGGTTTCAGTCGCATCAGTACCGCTGTGTCGAGTTTTTACTGGGCAACAAAAGCGCGCAGATGGTCAAGGTTTATGAGCACCGGCCCGATCTGCATCGTGAGGTTCTAAAGGCTTTTGGCGAACCCTCCCTCTACGACGAGGCGATTGCGCTGTTGGCGCGTGAAGGGTTCGAGATTGAAGCGGAACAATTGAATCGCGACTGGACGCAGGACCGACCCTTCTCGGCGAGCGTTGAGGCGGCCTGGTTGAAGGTCTACCGCGCGCCCGAGCA
>JANORY010000767.1:0-8784 GCA_031415535.1 Burkholderiales bacterium
GCACGCCTTTCCCCGACCGTACCCAATGCCGAACCGACAACCCTTCAGCCTGCTGATCCCGAACATAGTCGAGCGACGCCAACGCCGAAACCGCCACCGCTCGAATGGACCCAAACATCCGAACGTTACCCTCCTCCAGAAACGGCTGCGCCGCTGTCCCCTCGACAATGACTCGAAGCTCGTCCGCCGGTGCCATTGCCACCAACCGCCACAGCTCCGACACATGCGCCTGCCCGCGTTCGCGGCACCGCCAGATCAGTGCCGACACCAAGGTGCGCGCATACCCGCTCCATTCGTCTTCGGCAGCAATCAGCGATCGCGCCAACTGATCCACCTCATGGCGCTCAGAGAACTCTTCGAATAACGCCCAGCGCCCTGACCGGGAATCGAACGGATTCAGAATCACATCGCCCCGGCCCGGATCGTAGAACCGGGACACATAGTCGCCCCCGGATCGGCGATCACCGCCCGATCCCCGCGTGAAATCGCCTGGCCGATCTATTCCCGAATCGCCGTCGACTTGCCCGACCCGGTCGTACCCATGATCTTGAAATGCTCGGCCTCATCATCAAAATTCACAAAGACCCCGGCCAGCGTTAACTGCGAATCACCGAACTTGCGTTTGAGCGACCGAGTCTCTTTGACCCACTTCGCGCTATCGACCACTTAAATGTCACGGGCATCACCAGCTTTGACCCGCAGCAAGCGACCAAGCAATTCGAAATGCTCAAGGAGCTGTTTCCAAATCTTGCGCGCGTTGCAATTCTGAGCGATCAAAACATCCCGCGCGCAGACGGTTGGAACCCCTTGGAGCGGGCAAATGATTCGGCGGCACGAGCGCTCAGCCTGCAGCCCCAGTGGCAAAGAGTGAAGGGTTCCGCTCCCGATCTTCACGGAGCCTTCGAGGCGATGGTGAACGAGCGCGCCGAGGCTCTGCTGGTACTGGAGGTGCCTGTGAACCTGCTAAATCTCAAACCAATCGCGGAACTGGCAGCTACGCATCGAATACCCACGATGTTTCCAGGCGGTTCGGAGAACGACGGTCTAGTCACTTATGGAACGAGCATCAACAACGCGGTGCCGCGCATAGCGGGATATGTGGACAAGATTTTGAAGGGCGCCAAACCCGGCGACCTGCCCATCGAGGTAGTCACGCGGCGCGAACTGATCTTCAATCTCAAGACGGCTCGGGAAGTTGGTGTGACAATCCCCCCCGAGATGCTGAAGCGAGCGAATCGAGTGCTTCAGTGACACGGTATCGGCTTGACGCCAGCGAAACGTCGAGAACAGGCGAATCGAAGTCCAATCGATCGAATTAAACTGGCTGGCTCGAGCCCAGTATCAGCCCGAGCGCTTTGTTACGGTCACAGATTCGGCAAACCGCTTCCCCAGCGGTACCTTAAACTCTTACAATCCCCATTAAGTCACCGCCGTTCTGTTTATCGGCGGTTCAGTCCAACCCAGTTTATCGACCGCCGTCAACTACTGCTGTTTGACAACCGTTCGTGCGGCGGACGATAAACGCTATTCGTTATGAATCAGACCTCCGCCCTGACGACGCCAGACAGCTCCAGCCGACTGACCGAAGAACCTTGGTATTTGCCACTGGCCGACGAAGTGCAGATCTTCGAGGCAGCCTACCAAGCTCGACTGCCGGTTCTGCTGAAAGGCCCAACCGGCTGCGGCAAGACCCGATTTGTCGAACACATGACTTGGCGCCTGTACCGTCAGACCGACAGCGTGCGTCGCAGTCTTGAAACGCCGCTGCTGACGGTGGCCTGCCATGAGGACCTGACTGCGACTGACCTGGTTGGGCGCTACCTGCTGTCCGGCGACTCGACCGTCTGGATGGACGGGCCGTTGACTCGTGCGGTGCGCAGCGGCGCGATTTGTTATCTCGACGAAATCGTCGAGGCCCGCAAAGACACGACCGTCGTCATTCACTCGTTAACCGACCACCGCCGCGTCTTGCCGATTGAAAAAACCGGTGAACTGCTCGACGCCCACAACGACTTTCTGCTGGTAATTTCTTACAACCCGGGCTATCAGAGCATCCAGAAGGATTTGAAACCGTCGACTCGGCAACGTTTTGTCAGCCTGGAGTTTGGATATCCGTCAGTCGATGTTGAAGCGACCATCATTGCCCACGAAAGCGGCGTGGCGCTCGATTTTGCGCATCGCCTGGCGCGGATTGGTGAACGGGTGCGTCATCTTCGCGAACACGGCTTTGAAGAAGGTGTCAGCACCCGGCTGTTGGTCTACGCCGCGCAATTGGTGGTGGGCGGCGTTGCCGCTCGCCGGGCCTGTGATGTCGCTATTGCACGGGCGGTTAGTGACGATACTGAAGTGCAGCACGCGCTGGCAGAAATTATTGACGTATTGCTGCCGTGACCGACACTGGCGTGATGTCTCACGCTGACAGTGGCACTGGCACTAGCGTCGGTTTTGCACAAGTGCAGCGGGTGCTGGCGCTCTTCACCGAGGCGATTGCCGGGCGGCCACTACATCTGAAACCCCTGGATGAACGCTCCGCCAATAGCTACATCAGTCGCATCGCAACCGACGGCTTAAGCATTCATGTGCCACAGGCAATCGCTGACTTCGAGCTGCCTCGGCACAACTTCGGCGCTTTTCGGGTGATTGTGCTGCATCAGATCGGCTATCTCGAAAACGGCACTTTTGAGTTCGATCTATCGGTCGCGGCAACGCGTATGACCATACCGGAAGCGCTACGCCGCACAAATTCCAAATCCGCAGCATCGCAAGCATCAATCTCCACGAAGTATCAGCTTGCACTGCCGCCGTCGCGCCCGGTTTCGGCGTTGGAGCGATTTTTTGCGGCCTGGCGGCGACCCGATCTGATGCGGATGGTCTTTGTCACGCTCGAAGACCTGCGCATTGATACCCTACTGCGCCGTCGTTATCCAGGCGCCGCCGCCGATCTTGCGCGCGTACTGGCCCACGCGCTGGCGGCACGGCCGGTCCTCTCCGAACTGCGTCCGCTCGCCGCGCTGATCGAAACTTTGGTGCAGTATTCGCTGGGTGCCGATCGCACCACCCTGCTCGCCGGCGACCGTTCGGGACTACGCCGGGAAATCATCGACAACGCCGAACAAGTGACTCAAGATCGTGCCAGTGTCTACGACAGCGCTCGGGTCGCGATCGACATTTATTCGAGCCTTGAGGCATTCATCAAACGACAGCGCCGTCGCCAGGTAAACCCCGAGGAAGGCGATGAGTCGACTGGGGATGAGCAGACGCTAGACCAGCAGCTTAGCGACGATTCAGAGCCGTCGAGCGATCCTGACGCACCCTCCGGCGGCGGCGATGTCGATGACGACTCTCTGGATGCACAGGCCGCCGATGAGGATTTTGACGGCTTTGGCGTCGAGTTTCGAGGCCAGCTCATGCCAGATCTGGTGCATCGCCAATTGGCCGGTGGTCAGGTTGGTACTTCGCAATCGCCGGATGCGCCGAATTCCGAGACCTCGGAGACACCGCTGAAGGCACCACGCGATGCGGCTGAATCATTGCTGCGCGCTTCGCAAACGAAGTTTGCCGCCTCGAAAACAGGCTGGTCTGATGGCCTGCGAAGTTTTCTGTACGACGAATGGAATTATCTGTCGGCCTCGTACGAGAGCGCCTGGTGTCGTTTGTACGAGCAGCGACTGCGCGGCGATAACTACCAATACATCAGCGAAGTACGGCGCCGCCACGCGGTACTGGCTAATCAGGTCAAGCGTCAATTCAGCTTCATTAAACCCGAGTCCTGGCAACGGGTGCATCGCACCAGCGACGGCGATGAGTTGGGCCTGGACAGCCTGATTGAAGCGGTCATCGATCGACGCACGGGGCACGCCAGCGATGAATATTTATATGTGCGGCGTGATCGCGCGTTGCGTGAAGTTGCCGCGGCATTTCTGGTCGACATGAGCGCGTCTACAGACTTCCCGGTACCTGAACCTGATACCGAAGCAGCGGGCCAATCAGGCGCGCCAACGCCTGCCACCACAACCGCAACCGCAACCGGCAGCAACGCGGCCACCCCAGTTCCGAAACAGCCCTTCGAGCAGGGTCCGTACCTGTACGGCGGCTATGATGATCGGTTGCCCTTGACACCAGCAGCGCCGAAGCGTCGGGTGATCGATGTCGCCAAAGAGTCGCTGGCCCTGATGTGTGACGCACTGCAAACCCTGGGCGACAGCTACGCCGTCTATGGCTTCTCCGGCGAGGGTCGTGACAACGTCGAGTTCCATGTCGCAAAGGACTTCGGCGATCGCTTGTCGGCGCGCACCTGGGGCGCCCTGGCCGCAATGCAGCCGCGCCGTTCCACCCGCATGGGCCCGGCGATTCGCCATGCGGCCACCAAACTGATCAGTCAGCCGATGCGCCAGAAGGTACTGATCATTATTTCCGATGGTTATCCGCAAGACTCTGACTATGGGCCGAACCGCAGCGACGATGAATATGGCATCCAGGATACGGCCCGCGCCTTGCAGGAAGCTGAGCGGGTTGGTATTTCGACCTTTTGCATCACCATCGATCCAGCCGGTCATGATTACCTGCGACGCATGTGCAGCGCCCATCGTTACCTGGTTATTGACGATGTAAGATCGCTGCCTGATGAACTCACCAAGGTCTATCGCGCCTTGACGTCCCAAATTTAAGGAAAGCCGTCGATGAGACGAACGATTTACGAGCCAGAACACGAGCTGTTTCGAGATCAGGTGCGGCGCTTTTTCGAGCGCGAAGTCAGCCCCCATTATCGCGACTGGGAAAAGGCCGGCGTCACGCCGCGCGCGTTCTGGCGCCAGGCCGGTGCTGCCGGTTTGTTGTGCACGACTATTCCCACTGAGTACGGTGGCGCGGGCGGCACCTTCCTGCATGCCTGCATTGTGACGGAGGAAATGGCGCGGGCCGGCGCTAACCTAGGGTTCGCAGTTCATTCCGACATGGTCTCGCCGTATCTGGTTCACTACGCCAGCGAAGCGCTCAAGCAACACCTGTTGCCCCGTCTGTGCAGTGGCGAGTTGATCGGATCGATTGCGATGACCGAGCCGGGCACTGGCAGTGATTTGAAAAATATCCGCACCCGCGCCGTACGCGACGGCGACGATTGGCTGATCAACGGTCAGAAGGTCTGGATCACCAATGGCGTGAATTGCGGCGTGGTGTTGGTCGCCTGCAAAACCAATCCGCAAGAAGGTGCCAAAGGGGTCTCGCTGATTGCGATCGAAGAGACCGCCGCTGGTTTCTCAAAAAGCCAGCCGATGGACAAGATCGGTCTGAAGGCACAAGACACGGCTGAATTGTTTTTCGACAATGTCCGTGTTCCGGCCGGCAATCTGCTCGGCGAAGAAGGCCGCGGATTTGTCTATCTGATGGAACAATTGGCGCAAGAGCGACTGATCATCGCGGTTCGTTGCGCGGCAATTCTCGAAGCCCAGTTCGAATCGACTCGACGCTACACCAGCGAGCGCAAGGTCTTCGGCAATCCAATCATCAGCTTCCAGAACAGTCGCTTCAAACTGGCTGATGCGAAGGCGCAGATCACCATGCTGCGCAGCTTTGTCGACGATTGTGTTGGTCAACATATGGCGGGCGGTGTCAGCGGCGAGTTGGCCGCGATGGCCAAACTGGTGGCCACCGAAATGCTCGGCAAACAACTCGACGAATTTCTGCAATTGCACGGCGGCTACGGTTATTCGAATGAGTATGGTATTGGCCGCGCCTGGGTTGACGCCCGGGTGACCCGCATTGCCGGCGGCACCTCCGAGGTGCTGAAAGATATCATCAGTCGCAATCTCTAACTCAAGCACCTTGACATCATTATGAGCAAGTACGGAATCGGTCAATCAGTTTCACGGTTTGAAGACCCCAGACTGCTGCGCGGCAAGGGTCGTTTTATTGATGACATCAATTTGCCCGGGCAAGCTTACGCCTATATCTTGCGTTCGCCGCATGCCCATGCGGTGATCCGTTCGATCGATCTGAGGGCCGCGCGCCAGGCACCCGGTGTCGTCGCCATTTATACCGGCGAGGATATCGATCGCGATGGTCTGGGCACGATGACGGTGACCGTGCCGCGCAAGCGCCCGGATGGCTCGCCGATGTTCGCCAAAGGCCACCGCGGTCTGTCGAGCGGCCGGGTACGCTACGTTGGCGACCCGGTCGCACTGGTGATTGCCGAATCAGTGTTACAAGCGCGCGATGCCAGCGAGTTGATCGACATTGACTACGACACCTTGCCAGCGGTCTGCGACACCGCCGCAGCGGTGGTCCCGGGTGCGCCCGCCGTCTGGGACGAATGCCCGGACAATATCTCGAACGTGTTCCAGGCCGGCAATGCCGACGCTACTGCGGCCGCCTTTGCCAAGGCCGCACACATCATCAAGCGTCGTTATGTTATCAGCCGGGTCTATGCCCATTACCTGCAGCCGCGCGGTGTCATTGGCAGCTACGACGAAGGCGATGAGCGCTACACCATTTACGCTGACGTTCAATATCCGCATCGGGTGCGCAACGCATTGGCCGCCAATATCTTCAAGATTCCGGAACATCGGATTCGCGTCATTGCCAATGACATTGGCGGTGGCTTCGGCACCAAGGGCTGGCAGTATCCCGAGCATCGACTGATGCCCTGGGCCGCCCGCAAACTGGGCCGTCCGGTCAAATGGACCTGCGAGCGCAGCGAGGCTATTTTGGCCGACGAACATGCGCGCGATGTCATCAGCGACGCCGAACTGGCGCTCGACGCTGCTGGAAAAATTCTTGGCCTGCGGGTCCACAATCTGGCCAATGTCGGTGCTTATGTATCCTCCGATCGGAATCTGCTGTCGACCTTCTCGAACGTCCATACGCTGTCGGGCGTCTATGCGATTGCAGCGGCGCATGTGCAGGTCACCTGCGCGATGGCGAACACCAACGGCACAGCACCCTACCGGGGAGCCGGGCGACCCGAATCGATCTTTGTCATCGAACGCCTGCTCGACGACGCGGCGCGTGAACTGGGCATGGATCGAGTCGAGTTACGCCGAAAAAATATGATTACCCCTGCGATGATGCCGTACCGCAATCCGTACGGCGTGCGCTACGACTGCGGCGAGTTTGCGCGCGGCATGGAACAAGCGCTCGTTGCAGCGCAGTTTGCCAGTTTCGAGCAACGTCGCAGCGAGGCCAAGGCGCGCGGCCAAGTGCGCGGCATTGGCATCGCCAACGCGATTGAGCGGGCCGCATCGCCCAGCCAGCAGGAGTTTGCCGAGGTACGCTTCACACCGAGCGGCAGCGCGCTGATCCTGATCGGTACCAAACATCAAGGCCAGGGTCACGAGACGATGTACAAACAAATTATCAATCAACGACTCGGACTCGACCCCTCCGAGGTACAGTTCATTGACGGTGATACCGACCGGGTAGCCTTCGGCATGGGATCGAACGGCTCACGCTCGACGGTGATTGGCGGTTCGGCGCTCTGGAACGCGTCGACCCGGATCATTGAGAAAGGCAAGAAGATTGCCGGCCATTTACTGGAAGCGGCCGATAGCGACATCACCTTTGCCGAAGGCGAATTTACGGTCACTGGCACCGATCGCAAGGTCAGCTTGAAGGAAGTTGCGAAAGCGGCGTTTGTTCCATCGCGCCTGCCGGCCGGCTTTGAAGGCGGCCTTTACGAGACCGCAACCTTTGTGCCCGCCGAAGACACCTGGCCCAACGGTACCCATGTCTGCGAGCTTGAGATCGACCCACAGACCGGGGTGGTCAAGGTGGTCAATTACGTGGTCGCCGACGATGTCGGCAATATGGTCAATCCGGTCGGCGTCAAAGGCCAGATTCACGGCGGCGTCGCCCAGGGACTGGGCCAGGCGCTGATGGAGCAAGTGGTCTATGACCCCGAATCCGGACAGTTGCTCTCCGGCAGCTTCATGGACTACACCATGC
Source organism: Burkholderiales bacterium (assembly GCA_031415535.1). Classification (GTDB taxonomy): domain Bacteria; phylum Pseudomonadota; class Gammaproteobacteria; order Burkholderiales; family Burkholderiaceae_E; genus JANLTP01. Next base: position 7,939 of record JANORY010000767.1, read on the forward strand.
CACGCGCCGATGACATGCCGAATATGCAGGTCGAAAATAATGCGGTGCCAACAAAACTGAATCCGCTCGGTGCCAAGGGTGCTGGTGAGGCCGGAACGGTCGGCGCACTGTCCTCAGTGATCAATGCGGTGATCGATGCGCTGGCACCGCTCGGTGTGACCAGCATTGAAATGCCGGCGAGCGCCGAGAAGATCTGGACGGCGATTCAGCTCGCGCGCCAGCCTTGATCGGGCGTAAAAAAAAAGATATTCGGTTCACTTTTTATTTAATTTTCTTCAAATTCGGAAATTTTTTCTATCCAAGGCTGTGCACGGGCGCTAAATTGGACGAGTCTGAATCCGTTCAAAATCCGTTTTTTCCAATGATCCGCCAGATCAATCATCGTGCTTTCTGACCTTGACCCTGCCAGCCAGACCGTGAATGCTGCAGTGACTGACGTCGCGTCGCGAGTCGTCGACACATATCCTCTTTCGCCGACCCAGGCGGGCATGCTTTACCACGCCATCAGCGGGGCAAGCAGCGGCGTCGATATTGAACAAATAATCATCACGCTGCGCGAACGCATCGACGAGGCTCTGTTTGTCCGCGCCTGGAACGAGGTGGTACAGCGTCACACCATCTTGCGTACCCGCTTTCGCTGGGAAGGCATTCCAGCGCTTCGACAGGAAGTTCTCGAACACGTCAAGCTTCCGGTGACGTGGGTCGACTGGCGTTCGCTTGCACCATTGGAGCAAGAAAAGCGCATTGCGACGCAGCTTGCCGCGGATCGACGCGAAGACTTCGACCTAACGCGGGCACCGTCGATGCGCCTGTTCATTGCGCGCCTGGGTGTTGATGACCACCAAG
>JANORY010000768.1:0-2259 GCA_031415535.1 Burkholderiales bacterium
GCGTCAACCGGCCCGACGTGTCGCAACGCAGCGGCTCCTACCCGCCACCGCCGGGTGCGTCGCCGCATATCGGCTTGGAGGTTGCCGGCACTGTCGTGGCGGTCGGTGCCAATGTCAGTCAATGGCAGGTCGGCGACGCCGTCTGCGCCCTGAGTAACGGCGGCGGCTACGCCGAGTATGTCAACGTGCCGGCCGGTCAGGTTCTGCCGGTTCCGAAGGGCTTGACCATGGAGCAGGCGGCGGCGCTGCCCGAAACCTACTTCACGGTTTGGGCGAATATGATTGAGGGTGGACGATTGCGTGCCGGTGATGTGTTTCTGGTGCATGGCGGCTCCTCTGGCATTGGTCTAACCGCGATTCAGATGGCCAAGGCGTGGGGCGCAACGGTTTACACGACGGTTGGCGGGGCTGACAAAGCCGAGGTCTGCAAGCGCCTGGGCGCCGATGCAGTTATTAACTATCGCGAGCAGGATTTCGTCGAAGAAATCAACCGCTTGACGGCCAAGCGCGGCGTTAACGTCATTCTCGATATGGTCGGCGGCGACTATGTCGGGCGTAACCTCAAAGTGCTGGCCTTTGAAGGCCGATTGGTGCAAATCGCCTGGTTACAAACGTCCAAGGTCGAAGTCGACTGGATGCCGATCATGACCAAACGATTAACCTATACCGGCTCGACCATGCGGCCGCGAAGTGATGTCGAGAAGGCGCGGCTGGCCAGCGAATTGCGTGCCCAGATCTGGCCGAGGATCGAACGCGGCGAAATGCTGCCGCATATTTTCCGCAGTTTTGATCTGGCCGAGGCGGCCCAGGCACATGAACTGATGGAAAGCTCAAAACACATCGGCAAGATCATGTTGCGCGTGGCCCAGTAACGTGCCTGTAAAGTCCGTTCGCTTGTCTGACTCATGAAGAAGAGCCTGATCGCTGGTGCCGTAGCCTTGCTGCTGCTGGCAGGCGGTGGTGCGTACTGGTTGACACAACGCGGCGGCAGTGACGCAGCCGCCTACAAGACGGCCAGGATCAGCAAAGGTTCGCTGACTGCAGCGGTGTCGGCGTCCGGCACCATCAATCCGGTGGCGATCGTCTCGGTCGGCTCGCAGGTGTCGGGGCAGATCAAGGAAGTGACGGCCGACTTTAACAGCGAAGTCAAAGCCAATCAGGTCATTGCCCGGATCGATCCGGAGACCTTCACTTATCGTATGCGACAGGCCAGTGCCGATCTCGACGCCGCGCGGGCGCAGGTGCTGGTGCAAGACGCGCAAGTCTCGGCGCGCCGGGCCGATGTGACCCGTGCCGAAGTGAATCTCGCTGAAGGCCGGCTCGATTTGTCGCGCAAAGAGCAATTGCTCGAGCGTAACTTTATCTCGCCGGCGGAGCGTGACAAATCGCGTTCGGTGATGCGCGCGCTTGAGGAAGATCTGAAATCGGTGCGTGCCGGGCTGTTGGTGGCGCAGGCGACCGTGAAGAACAATCAGGCGGTGGTTAAGCAGCGCGAGTCGGCGTTGGCCAGTGCCCAGGTCGATCTCGACCGAACGATTATCAAGAGTCCGGTTGACGGTGTTGTCATCAAACGATCGATCGAGCCAGGCCAGACTGTGGCCGCCAGCTTGCAGTCGCCGGAGCTGTTTGTGATCGCCAAGAACCTGCGCGATATGCAAGTTGATACCGCGATTGATGAAAGTGATATCGGCCGAATTCGGGTCGGTCAGCTCGCAAGCTTCACGGTGGATGCCTTTGCGGGTCGAACCTTTGAGGGCAAAGTTCAACAGATTCGCAAGGCTGCTCAGAACGTTCAAAACGTCGTCACCTACACGGTGGTGGTGGTGTTCCTGAATGCCGATGGCGTCTTGCTGCCGGGCATGACCGCCAATGTGCGAGTGGTCACCGAGAGTCGACCCGACGTACTGCAAGTCGCCAATTCAGCGCTGCGTTTTCGACCCAACGCGGATGAATTGGCTGCCCTGACATCGGCCGCTGGCAACAAAGGGCCGGCCGATGCTAACGGTGCAGCAGGCAGCGCGAGCGGCGCTGCCGCCGGGGCGGCGCGCGAATTTCGCGAGCGTCTCGAACGAGAACTGGCCTTTGACGCTGAGCAAAAGCTCAAGATGGATGAGATTTCCGCCGGCATGCGCTCCAAATTTATGGCGCTGCGCGAGCTACCCGAAGATCAGCGTGCCAAGGCTGCTGCGGCTAATCGTGCCGAGATGCGTGCCAAAATCAACGACATTCTGAAGCCGGATCAAAAGCCCAAGTACGAGG
>JANORY010000769.1:0-1250 GCA_031415535.1 Burkholderiales bacterium
CTCGTAGCCATGGGACAAGACGCAGCCCTTGGGCCGACCGGTAGTGCCTGAAGTGTAGAGAATGCTGGCGGGGGTTTTAGGTTCAGGGGTTGTGGAGATGGCCTTGTGCCGCGCGAGGGGCAAGCCGGCCGCGAAGAGTTCAAGTAGCACGACCGCAGGCTTGCTGTCCGAGTCCATATGCTCCAAGCCCCTGTGCAACTGCGCTTGCAGCGATCCCAGTACCACCACCAGGTCAACCTTGCCGTGCGCAAGCACATAGGCCAGCTCTCCTGGGCGATGATCGGTGTTCAAGGGCACGCAACAGACACCCAGCGCGTTCATTGCCAGCTTGTGCAGCAGGTGTTCGGGTCGGTTCTCAAGGAGTAGCGATATGCGGTGACCGATGCCGTAGCCGGCGGCTGCGTAGACCTGCATGAGTTTGCGCACTGTGCTGGCCGCCTCGCGATAGCTGATTTCTCGACCCGCTGGGTCGTACGCCCGTGCTGCATTGGCGGGTACCGCGAGGAAAGACGCGTGTCCATATTTTTGCGCTGCGCGGAAAAATACATCGTCTATGGTTGAGTGTTCGCCGACGCTAATCATGTGGCTTCGTTCAAAAATCATTCGTTTGCGATTAAAGAATATCCGGTTCTGCGCCGGACTGCAGCGGTCAGTGAGCATACCGAAAACGACTTGACCAGCGTTACGGGTGCAAGCGGCGCTGGGCTGGCTCACGGAAGCAGATCGCGGCCTTGCTGCACGACGAGGTTATCTGGGTCGCTCTGAAGATGGTGCGACAAGGCGGGACTGGTGTCGCGCGTCGATGGCGAGTCACTCATTACGGTCGAAACGTTATGGGCACTTCGCTGTACCTGCGCGAACAGCACTTCCCCAATGTCTACTCCGGGGTTATGAACTGACCGTCTTCGCAAAAAACAAAGAAGTCACGGAGAAAGAATCTATCCTCGCCGATGCTGGCGCGCGTCGAAGGCATTCGCTGCGAGGTCTACGCCAACCGCACGATCGATGACTACGCCGAGCTGAGTTTATCGCCGAAGGATTACTCGTTCGCCGGCCAACTGATTCGCACACCGATGGGCAGCTTGGTACAACGTTGCCCAGCGAGTCGCCAAGTGGCACAAAGCCGGCCACGAGATGGTGGTCGTGCCCTCGGCCATGTCCGGCGAAACCAACCGCATGCTGGCGATGGTCAGGGACATTATTAAGCAGCCCGATGAGCGCGAACTCGACATGATCGCCGCCACCGGCGA
>JANORY010000770.1:0-14577 GCA_031415535.1 Burkholderiales bacterium
AGCGCGTCGATCTCGGGCGCCGGGCGCCGGCTCGCCAGTACCTTGCACACATGAGCGGCTGCACCCATGTGCCGCATGGAAGTGAAACTCAGGGCTTGGGTGCCTCCCCGCAAGGGACCTGGAACCTGCGCAATGGCCGCACTCAACGAATGCCCTTGGCGCACAAGCATGACGACACTTGCGGCGGAGCGAAGCGCATCGCTCAGCGGGCAAGACGGCGCACCAACGGTTGTGACGGACATGCTGCCAGTCTAGACCCGGCTGATGTGTTGATCCGGGTGGTGGTGATCCGGCATCTGGCCAGGCCAGATACGTCCGTGCCATCAGCGCCCGCGCAACCAATCCGAAACTTGATCGTAGGGAGGCACCGTCGCGTCCTCAGGATCTTCCGCGCAGGGAAGAAAATGCAAAGTTTGATGGGCGAAGGCGACCGTATGAGGTGCTGGGCACTCCGCCAAGCTTCGGCGCGCCAACCATGAGGGTGGCGACTTGCTGTTGCGTTCCGCGCAAAATGGACAACACACTTACAACGCTCAATATGCCTGAAGAATCAAACTCCGTCACCCCAGCCACGCTCGGGCCAGTGCTGACCGAAGCTGAGTTGGCCCTCTTGCCCGCACATGAGCGCGTGCGCTACCGCGCCGTTGCCTCGGGTGGGCGATATCACGCGAACGACAACATTGCGCCTTTCGTGCGCGATGGCGAGCTTGAGGAGATCAAGGCGGAGGTTCAACGTCGCATTGAGGAGGTGCTCATAGCGCTGGTGATCGATACACAAAGTGACCACAACACAAGAGGCACGGCGTGGCGGATGGCCAAGATGTACGTTGATGAAATTTTCCGCGGGCGCTACCAGCCCATGTCGCCCGTGACGGAGTTTCCAAACGCCGCACGGCTGAACGAGCTGATGATCGTCGGCCCAATCAGGGTGCGCAGCGCTTGCTCGCATCACCTGTGTCCCATCATTGGGCGGGCCTGGATTGGCGTGCTGCCAAACGAACACTCCAACCTCATAGGCCTGTCGAAGTACACCCGGATCGTTGAGTGGATCATGAGCCGACCGCAGATCCAGGAAGAGGCTATTTCCGAGCTCGCCAACGTACTTGAAGAACGGATTCGTCCGGACGGCCTGGCGGTGGTTATGGAAGCGAATCACTTTTGCATGCAATGGCGCGGCGTCAAGGATATTAATGCCAGGATGACCAACAGCGTGATGCGCGGCAGTTTTCTGACTGACCCTACCTTGCGGCGCGAGTTCCTGGCGCTGCGTTCGGTTTAGCGTCGGGCGAAACGCTGTATCCGGTCTGATTCGATCACTTCTACCCCTGGCTTGCCGCGCTCGGCGGCATCGATCATGGCGGCGGCAACGCTGACATCGGCAACTGGGCGATAACGGGCTGGAATCAATCGTGAGCGTTGCGGCTGCGCATCACGACTTGAGTCGATCCGCTGCCTGACGCACGGCCTGCCGAATCCGCGGGTAAGTACCGCAGCGACACAAATTGCCGGACAGGGCGGCGTCGACGTCGGCATCGCTCGGTTTGGGATTACTCGCGAGCAAGGCGGTCGCGGCCATGATCTGGCCGGATTGGCAATAGCCGCACTGCACGACATCAATCTCAATCCAGGCCTGCCGCACTGCATCTGCTGCAGCACCGCTTAGTCCTTCAATCGTCGTTATTTTTTTGCCGCTGACGGCTGACACCGGCGTCACACAGGAGCGCGACGGTGCGCCGTCGATGTAGACGGTGCAGGCACCACAAAGTGCCATGCCACAGCCGAATTTGGTGCCGGTCAGGTTCAGTAAATGACGAATCGCCCAAAGCAATGGGGTGTCTGCGTCGGTATCGATTTCGACATCCTTGCCGTTGACGTTAAGTTTGATCATTTAATGATTCCAGTGCTGATTCGTTTTCCTGCAACGCGTTGCTTGACGCTGATGCTGGTTGTTCCGGTCGCGCGTCGACTGTGCGCGAGTTTCATGCGGGCAATTTCAGCGGCAGGCTGCGCAGCCGTTGGCCATTTAGCGCAAACAGTGCGTTGGCCAACGCGGGCGCGACCGGTGGCAGACCGGGCTCCCCGACACCTTCAGGATGTGACTGGCTGGCTACGATGTGGGTCTCGATGATTGGCGCTTCGTTGAACCGCAGCATGGCATAGTCGTGATAATTGCTTTGCTGCACCTGGCCTTTATCGAGCGTGATCTCGCCGTAGAGCGCGGCCGACAAGCCAAAAATAACCGCGCTTTCAATTTGTTGCCTGATGATGTTCGGATTCACCGCAAAGCCGCAGTCGAGCGCGCAGACCACCCGATGCACGCGAATGTTTTTCTCCTTGCCGATTGATACTTCGACGACTTCGGCGACGATCGTACCGAACGATTCATGCAGCGCAATGCCGCGCGCTTTCTTCGCGCCATCCGCTGCGGGTGCTAGTGGTTGGCCCCAGCCGGCGCGCTCGGCGGCCAGCTTCAGCACCGCCAAATGTCGCGGGTGTTTCGCCAACAGCGAAGCGCGAAACGCGACCGGATCCATCTTCGCTTCGTTGGCTGCCTCGTCGACAAACGACTCCTTGAAGAATGCCTGGTGTGAGTGGCCGACGGCGCGCCAAAAGCCGACTGGTATCGGCAAATCGATCGTCACATGGCCAATCCGCGCATGCTCAAACTCATAGGGTTGATCGAACGAACCCTCCGAGGTGGTCTTGTCCGGCCCGGCCGCTGGCCAGCCGAGCGCACGCGGCAGGTATTGCGGCTGAATCGCCTGGCCGGCCGAGACATTGACCCAGCCTTGTATCTTGCCGTTGGCGTCGAAGCCAGCCCGAAAACGCGATACGGCGGCCGGCCGATAAAAGTCGTGGCGCATGTCTTCTTCGCGCGACCATATGGTCTGTACCGGTGCACCACCGGCCTCGCGAGCGATCAGTGCGGCCTGGGCGACGAAGTCGACATCGAGCCGGCGACCGAACCCACCGCCCAGATACTGCACGTTCACCTGGACGTTTTCGCTGGCGATCCCCAGCACCTTGGCGACCGCATCGCGAGCCAATCCGGCCACTTGGGTTGAAACCCAGACTTGTGCCTTGCCGTCGCGAAGGTGCACGGTGCAATTCATCGGTTCCATCGGTGCGTGTGCCAGATAGGGTGCACGATAGATTGCCTCGATTTTTCGGGATGCACCGGCGAGTTGCTGGTCGGCGTCGCCCTGCTTGTAAAAATCAAACTCCTTGCCCGAGTCGAGTGCCTTGGTGAATTGGGCGTCGATATCGGCACTCGATAATGCAGCGGCAGGTCCGGCGTCCCAATCAATGGCCAAAGCAGCCAGGGCTTTGCGCGCACGCCAATATTGATCGGCAATGATCGCCACCGCACCGCTGGCACCATGTGTTCCGACCAAGGTCACGACCTTCTTGATGCCGGGCAGAGCCAGGGCTTTGCTGCTGTCGCACTTGCGCACCGTGCCGCCCAGGGTTGGACTCATCAGGACCGCTGCGAACAAGGTGCCGGGTGGTTGAATGTCGATGCCGAACTTGGCGCTGCCATCGGTCTTCGCGAAGCTATCGAGGCGTGCCTGGGGTTTGCCTAACAAGGTGTATTGCTTCGGGTCCTTCAAGGTCCAACTGCCAGCAGGCACCAAACTAACGCCTTCTTTGTTGATGGCCGCGACCAATTCACCGTAGCTCATGCGTTTGCCTGCTGCGGTTACAACGCCGTTTTGAACCGTGCATTGAGCGGCATCGACGCCCAATCGTTTCGCTGCGGCGCTGACTAAACTCGCACGCGCCATCGCACCGGCGTCGCGCATCGGACCCCAGAGATCTTTCACGCTGGCCGAACCACCGGTCATCATGACGCCGAACTCGCGCATCAGTTTGCCAACCATCCATTGCGCGGTGCGTTTGACGGTGCCGTTGTCGTCCGGATGAAACGGCAGCCCGTCGACCATCGATGAAATGTTGTTGTAGATCGGATCAATGGGCGAGTGCTCGATCTTGACCTTCTTCCAGTCGCAGTCGAGTTCCTCGGCGAGCAACATCGCGAGCGCGGTGTGAACGCCCTGGCCCATTTCGCTCTTGCCCAGGATGACGGTGACCGTCTCGTCCGAAGCCAGCCGTACCCAACCGTTCAATGCGAGTTGGCCGGCCACCGGGGGCAGGGGCTGTTTGCCATTCAGACGCGAGCGTGCTGGCATAACACTCCAACCAACCATCAGCGCGCCAGCCAGACCCAAGCCTGAAAACAGAAAGGTACGTTTTTTCATGAGAATGAATTAATCGGCCAGTGCCGCTTTGAGCGCGTTAGCGCATTGGCTGACGGCCAGGTTCGCCTGCCCAATCAACTTACCCATGGTGATAAAGCCGTGTACCTGACCCTCATAACAGATGTATTCAGTTTTGACGCCTTCACGCGTCAGCCGGTCTGCGTAAGCCTTGCCTTCGTCGACCAGCGGGTCGAAGCCGGCCGTCATGACCAGTGCTGGCGCTACGCCCTTTAACGACGCGGCCAGCAATGGCGAGGCACGCCAGTCCTGATAATTCTTTGCCTCGCCAATATACTGGCTCATGAACCAGTTCATCACGCGGTTCGTCAACAGGTAACCGACGCCATTGGTTTGGTGCGAGGGCAGGGTAGCGGCCAGATCCGTAGCCGGGTAAATCAGCAACTGAAACTTGATGGCCTGGAATTTCGCGTCACGGGCCAGGAGCGCCACTACTGCTGCCAGATTGCCGCCGGCACTGTCGCCGCCGACCGCTACTCTGGCCGGATCAATATTGAGGGTCGCCGCGTGTTCGACAACCCAGCGCGTTGCCGCCCAGCAGTCGTCGACTGCTGCCGGAAACTTATGCTCCGGACCCATCCGATAGTCGACGGCATACACCGCACAACCCGACTGGTTACACAACTCGCGACACAGGACATCATGCGATTCGAGGTCGCCGATGGTGAAGCCGCCGCCGTGGTAAAAAACCAGTGCGGGCAATCGGCTCGCGAGCGTGCTGCCGATCGGGCGATAGCCGCGCAGCGGCAGGCTGCCGCCTGGACCGGGAATCGTGAAATCCTTGATGTGCGCAACGGCCGGCGGCTCAGGCTGGGTGTAGATGCGGCCGTCACGGTAGATCGTTCGGGCCATCTCGACCGGCAGGTCGCACAACTCCGGTCGATTCATTGCTTTGAAAAAGTTGATCAGGGCTTGGGTTTGCGGATCGAGGGCTTGCATAGCGCAATTCTCAATGAGTAGTCGGTTGGGCACTAGTCTAAACTGACCCGACGTCGGTGATAATCGTGCAATGAACCCCAAAAACCACCCCGCAAGAATCCACGCTGGTACCGACGGCGTTTTTGTCATTGCCGCCACGCCCTTTAGCGACGCCGGTGAAGTTGACCTGGAGAGCGTCGACACGCTGACCGATTTCTATCTGAGTTTCGGTATTGATGGTCTGACCATTCTCGGCATCATGGGCGAAGCAAACAAGCTGTCGTCAGACGAGTCGCTGGCGGTGATGCAGCGCTTCCTTGCGCGGGTGGCGGGACGTATTCCGGTCATTGTCGGCGTGTCTGCGCCGGCGTTTGATGCGATGCTGAGCTTGTCGCGCGCGGCCATGGAGGCGGGTGCCGCCGGCGTCATGATCGCGCCGCCGGCCACCGTCAAGCATGATGAACAGTTTCTCAACTTCTACCTGGCGGCCTGCAAGGCGCTGGGGCCGGATATCCCGGTTTGCATCCAGGACTATCCAGCGGTCACGGGCGTCTACATGTCGGTGCCGGTCTTCACACAAATCGTGGCGGCGTTGCCGCAAGTCGTGATGCTGAAAGCCGAGGACAGTCCGGGCCTGACCAAGATTTCGCGCATCCGAGCGCTTGAAGTGCAGGGCCAGCGCCGGGTATCGATCCTGGTCGGCAATAACGGTTTGTTCTATCCGCTTGAGTTGGCCCGGGGCGCTGACGGTCCGATGACCGGGGTGGCCTATCCGGAGCTGTTGACCGAGGTCTACAAGGCGATGAAGGCTGGCAAACGCGATCTCGCCGATGATATTTTCGAAGTGTATCTGCCGCTGATTCGTTACGAAACCCAAGCCGGTGTCGCGTTGGCCTGGCGCAAGGAAATATTGCGCCGCCGTGGTGCCATCAAAAGTGCCAAGGTGCGCCCGCCCGGTGTCGTGCTTAATGCCGATGAGCATGCGGATTTAACCCGCATGATGGATCGAATCGCTCAAAAACTGGCAGTGCTGGGCAAGGCCTGACGCCGACTGCGCTGACTGGCTTGGTTATCGGTTTGGCAATGCGCTCGGTTACCTGCCAAGTCACCTGCCCAGCCAGGGCTGCACAAAGGCGAACCAGCCGCCGACTAGATAAAGTGCGACACTGATCTTGAACACCGAGACGGAGGTCTTTCGTGTTCGCAAACAGGCGTCGCGCAGTGTTGGATCAAGCGGGCAGGGCGCGTTGCGATTGCGCCACTGCAAAGCGCCGCTGGCCAGCATCATCAGACCTGCGAATAGAAACAGAACTTCTTTGTGCTCACTGAGCCACACCACTTGAGGAAAGACGGCGACCAGCGACGATAGCGTCGCACCTGCGCCGAGGGCGACCAGCAACGCTGGAAGGGCGCAACACACCAGCGTGCTGGAGCTCGCGAACAAACTGGCTACCGACGACCAGAAACTGCCCCGGGATTGCGCTATTCCGTCGCTGCTCAATGGCGATTTCACTTGCGTCCGCGCAGTTCGGCCTTGATGTCGGCGACCGATTGCGAAACGGTTTCCAGCGTGACCACGTCATAGCCGGCATCAACGATTTCCGCTGCCATCGCCTTGCTGTCCATGGTTTGGCCCTCTTTGACTTCGACGACGACGGTCCTTTTTTTCAGGTCGACGAAGACCTCTTTGGTCGCGCTCATTTTCAACAATCGCTTTTCGATACCCTGCGCACAAAACGCGCACACCATGCCGTTGACGGTCGCCCGTACACTGGTGGCTGCGAACGATAACAGTGGATTGGCGGCTAACGTGATGCTGATCAATAGTCTAATAATCATCTTGTTCATGGCTAGTATCCTGTCCGGCCAATATCCGGCCTAAAAAATCGATTCAAAATATGTACATAAAATTAGCGCGAACTTGGGACGAATTGTTGATGCCCAGCTCGACGAAATAGCTACGATTGATGATTCGCAGCATCGGCGTGATTTCGGCCTTGTCGGACAGGCCGCGCATGCGCCTTACCTCCAGTACTAACCACGGCTGAGTCTCCTCGTAGTCGACTTCGTAAAATGAAAAGCCGATACGCGCGGCAGCGTAGTCGTGGTTCAGTTGACTGGCCCGATAGAGCCGACCCAGGGCAGACACGTAAAAGCGGGTGGTTTCATAGTCGAGCTGTACCCCCGGTGAGAGCATGGTCTTGGTGCTTGAAAAGTCGTTACCCCTGGTACTGCCCAGCCCGCCGATAAACCAGATGTTGGCTTGCGCCTCGGGCATGTTCCAGCGCCGGATCAAACGCGTGTAGGTTGCCTCGTACAGTTCTCGGGTGCGCGCCTTGTCGTCCGAGCGCATGCGGGTCAGCGAGACGCCAATCGCGTCGCGCGGGGTCAGCGCATAGTTGGCAAACGCCTCGCTCCAGTTCGGGCCAAAATCGCCCATGGCCATCCAACTGTCCTTGAAGCCCATCGGCGCGCAGAACGCGGGCACCGTGACCCAGGCAGCCATTAGTCCTATTAATAGTTTGATCACTTCTATCTCCGTTGCAAAGTCAACCGCCGCGTGAAACTTGCGGCAATCCATCCGCTTTGGCGAAAAGCGGACGAGGTTTGGCTGTCAACTCAGGAGATGGGTGGTTTTTCGGCAGGTGCGCGGTCTGCGCTGGCAAAGTCGTCCAGGCAGGTGTGCTCGACGGCGCTCGATTTTGAAGAGGTGGGCTTGGTGATCTGAACTTCGTGCGGTGCTAAGGACATGCAAAGTTGGCAAGCCTGGCATTGTTGATCGTTGTTGGCCCCTTCGTTCACGGCTCCAGCCTCGAACGGCGTAGCCATGGAGGCGTCGGCCGCATGCATCAAAGGGCAATCGCGAGGCATGGCAAACTGACTGATGCCCGCGCTGTGAGCCGACAATTGCCCAGCCGCCATTGAGACCGACATACGATCAGCGCACCAGCCGCGCATCGGCAGCAAAATAATCAGAAACAGGATGAACCAGCGACTCATAAGCTTATATTACCCATGTTTGACGGCAGTGGTTTACTGGCCCGCAGGAGCGGTCAGGCAAGTACCCGGTGCGTCCTGCGGCAGCCTAGAATAAACAGCAACAACGATAAACCTCGACAACGTGATTGTTTGTCTTTTGGAGCGCTTCTCAGCATGGTTTTTGATCTGGTGATTCGCGGTGGTACCGTCGTCAATGCCGACCGCATCGAACTGGCCGATGTCGGCATTGTCGGTGAGCGGGTCACTGCTGTGGCGTCGGGCTTGCCGGCGGGCCGGCGCGAGATCGACGCCCGTGGCAAGCTCGTGATGCCGGGCGGCGTCGACAGTCATTGCCATGTCGAGCAGGTGTCGTCCTTCGGGATCATGTGCGCAGACGATTTTTACTCTGCTACCGTTTCTGCGGCGTATGGCGGCACCACCACAATTGTGCCGTTCTGTGCCCAGCATCGGGGCGATCAGATTCCGGTGGTACTGGCCGACTATCATCAGCGCGCCGCGCAAAAAGCGATCATCGATTACGGCTTTCATCTGATCATTGCCAATCCGGATGAGTCGACCCTTTCGATCGATCTACCGGCGGCGATCGACACCGGCATCCGATCGTTCAAGATTTTCATGACCTACGATCGCATGCGTCTGCACGACGAGCAAATTCTCGATGTGCTGGCGATTGCCCGCCGCCATGGTGCGCTGACGATGGTTCACGCCGAGAACCACGGCATCATTTCCTGGCTGTCGGGTCGCCTGGTCAAACAGGGCAACGTTGCGCCGCGCTATCACGCCATCAGCCATACCCGCTCGTCCGAGGCTGAGGCCATCAATCGGGTCATTGCGCTGGCCGAACTGATCGACACGCCGATTCTGATTGTGCATGTCAGCACGATCGAAGGTGTGGCGGCGATTCGCGCCGCCCAGGCGCGCGGCGTCAAGGTGTACGGCGAAACCTGTCCGCAATATCTGTTTCTGACCGCTGCCGACATCGATCGAGGCCTTGAAGGCGCGATGTTCTGTTGTTCGCCGCCGCCCCGTGATGCGGCCGCGCAGGAGGCCTGCTGGCAGGGACTCAAGAACGGCGCGCTGGCGCTATATTCATCGGACCATGCGCCGTATCGGTATGATGCCAGCGGCAAGCTGCCGAAAGGCGATCAGACCACCTTCAAGGAGATGGCCAACGGTGTGCCGGGACTTGAGTTGCGCTTGCCGTTGCTCTTTACCTTTGGCGTCGGTGCGGGTCGCATCAGTCTGCAGGAATTTGTGCAACTGACCGCGCTGCGGCATGCGCAGATTTACGGTCTTGCGCCGCGCAAGGGTCTGATTGCGGTCGGCAGTGACGCTGACCTGGCCATTTGGGATCCTGATCATCGCGTGACGGTCACGGCACAGATGTTGCACGACAATACCGGCTACACACCTTACGAGGGCCGTGAACTCAAGGGTTGGCCGACCACGGTGATTTCGCGCGGTGAAGTTTTGATTGAACCCGGAACTGATCCTGCGACGCTTGCCCAACGGCGTGGCCGCGGCCGTTTTCTGGCGCGCGATCGCACCGACGCCTTGTTACCGGCGGGTCTGCAGATTCCTGAAATGGCCCAGCTCAAGGTCTGGAATACGCCGCTGTCGATCTGATAACATTTCCAATGCCCCGAAAACTCCACTTGGCTGCCGCTCAACTTGGCCCGATTCACCTTGCCGACCCGCGTGAATCAGTGGTGCAGCGCCTCCTCGACCTGTTACGGCAGGCACATGCGCGGCAGGTTCGTTTTGTGGTGTTCCCTGAGCTGGCGCTGACGACCTTCTTTCCGCGTTATTGGTTCGATGATCAAGTCGAAGTCGACCAGCGGTTTTTCGAAACCAGCATGCCGTCGCCGGTGACCGCGCCGTTGTTTGATGAGGCGCGCAAGTTCGGCATCGGCTTTTACCTGGGTTACGCCGAACATACGATCGAGGCCGGTCGTGCGCGACGATTTAATGCCGCGATTCTGGTGGCACCGAACGGTGAGATCATCGGCAAGTATCGCAAGGTCCATTTACCCGGTCATGCGGACTTCAAACCCGAGGCGGCATTTCAGCATCTTGAAAAGAAGTACTTCGAGGTCGGGGACCTCGGATTTCGCAGCTTTCGAATGCGCGCGGCCCATGATGCGATCATCGGTATGCTGATCTGCAACGACCGGCGCTGGCCGGAGGCGTTTCGCGCCCTGACCTTACAGGGTGCCGAACTCGTGACCTTGGGCTTTAATACACCGAGCGAAAACCTGCACTATCCGGAACCGCCGGCCTTGCGTGTGCATCATCATCTGATCATGGCACAGGCGATGGCGTTCATGAACGCGACCTGGTTGGTCGAATGCGCCAAGTGCGGCTTCGAAGATGGTTTCCGGATGTTCGGCCACTCGATGATCGTCGCACCATCGGGCGAGATCGCGGCTAAAACACTCACCGAAGAGGATGAGCTGATCAGCTTTGATGCCGACCTGGACGCAGCCCAGGCGCTCAAGCGCACCATGTTCAACTACGCCGCACACCGGCGTCCCGAACATTACCGAATTCTGATTGACCGGATCGGCGCCGAAGTCACGCCGCATAATTCCAACTGATCGAGTTATTACCGCAAGGATTGCCCAAAATGAAAAAAGCCGTGTTCAGATTGATCCCTTCGCTCGCCGGTGCAAGCATTGTTGGGGCTTTGCTGGTCGCCGTTTCGACAGGCGGTTTTGTGCCTTCGGTATTCGCGCAAGACAAGCCGCTGGTGGCCGGTGTCGACGGCACCTTTGCGCCGCATGCCATGCCCAAGGTGGGCGGAGGTATCGAAGGCTTTAACGTCGATCTGATCAACGAAATCGGCAAAAAGATGGGCCGCAAAGTCGAGATATTCGCAGCCGAGTTCTCGGGACTCATCCCGGCGATGAATGCCGGGCGGATCGACTTTGTCGGTGCGCCGACCACCGTCACTGCGGAGCGTGCCCAGAACCTGTTGTTCAGCGAAGGCTACCTGAACACCTTCTATCAATTCATAGTGCCAGGCGGCAAGCCGGACCTGAAGTCCTTCGAAGACCTGAAAGGTAAGACCGTGTCGGTTAACAAGGGCTCGGCCTATGACAAATGGGCGGCCGACAATGCCGCCCAGTACGGCTTCAAACATGAGGCTTACCCCACTAACACCGATGCCGTGCAGGCGGTTTTGTCCGGTCGTGCCGATGCAACACTCGGCGGCAATACCGTCTCGGCCTTTGCGGTCACTCGGAACCCGGGAAAGTTACAGTTGACCAGCCTGAAGATCGACCAGGGATTGGTCTGGGCGGCGGTTTTTCGCAAGGATGATCCGAAGTTGCGCAATGCGGTCGATGAAGCAATCGAATGTCTGAAGAAAGATGGCACCGTTGCCAGGCTGGCCGAGAAATGGTTTGGTGCCAAGCCCGAAGCGGGGTCCGCTGCGGTCACGATTTTTCCGGGCGCGGGTGTTCCCGGCCTGCCGGGCCATGACGCAACCCCACGTGAGGCCAAGTGCAGTTAACCCAGACCAAACCGAATCCGCAGAATCGCGCACTGCTGGAGTTGCGTGGTCTTCGAAAATCATTTGGTAGTTCGGAAGTGCTGCGCGGCATCGATCTTTCGATAGCGCCGCGTGAATTGGTTTTTGTGATTGGCCCCTCGGGTTCCGGTAAATCGACCTTGCTGCGCTGCTGTAACCGGTTGGAAGAGCCCAGTGCCGGCCAGATTTGGTTTGAAGGACAGGACATTCTGGCGGCGGCGACCGACCTGAACGCGGTGCGTCGCCGCATTGGCATGGTGTTCCAGTCGTTTAATCTTTATCCGCATTTGAACGCCCGTGACAACGTTGCCTTGGCCTTGATCCATGTCCTGAAAAAATCCCGTGACGAAGCGCATCAGCATGCACTGGAAGCCCTGCGACGGGTTGGACTGGCCGACAAGGCCGCGTCGTTGCCGAGCCAATTGTCCGGCGGCCAACAGCAACGGGTTGCGATTGCACGTGCGCTGGCACTTGAGCCCGCCATTGTGCTGTTCGACGAGCCGACCTCTGCGCTCGATCCCGAATTGGTGGGCAGTGTGCTGGCGGTGCTTCGGGAACTGCGCGCAGCCGGTATGACGATGATGGTGGTGAGTCATGAAATGGCGTTTGCGCGCAACGCCGCCGATCGGGTGCTTTTCATGGACGCCGGTGTGATTCTCGAGCAAGGGCCGCCAGCTCATATTTTCGGGCCTGATGCGCCGGTGCGCGTGCGCGACTTTGTGGCCAGCATCGAGCATCATTAGAAATGTTGGCATGAAACGTACATGAACGGCATTATCGACACCTTCTTCAATGTGGCGGTCATGCGCCAATATGCGCCGAAAGTGCTGGAGGGCATGTGGGTCACCATCGAGTTGGCGGTAGTGGTGGTGATCAGCGGTTTACTGTTGGGGTTTGTGCTGGCTCTGTTGCGCAGCTTGCGCGTCACGGCCTTGAACGTTTTGATCGTCCTCTTTGCCGATGTCTTTCGCGCGATTCCACCCCTGGTCATTCTGATCATCATTTATTTTGCGCTGCCGACGGTCGGTGTTCGATTTTCCGGTTTTGTGTCGGCCTGGCTTGGTCTGTCGCTGGTGCTGGCGGCGTTCGCGGAAGAAATTGTTTGGGCCGGCATTTTGTCGGTGCCGCGCGGCCAGTGGGAGGCCGCCCGCGCCAGTGGTTTGCGCTTCTCGCAAGCCTTGCGCCTGGTGGTGCTGCCACAAGCGGTACGCATGACCATAGCGCCGTTGACCAACCGGGCGATTGTGATCACCAAAAACACGGCGCTCGCCTCGGTAGTGGCCGTAGGCGAAATACTCTATCAGGCACAAGCCGGTTATGCGTTTTCGTACAACCCGTCGCCGTTGACCTTGGGTGCCGCAGCTTATCTGGTGCTCTTTATTCCCTTGGTCTGGTTCGGCCGCTGGGTCGAGTCGCGATTCGACACCCGGCTGGCCAGCCAACGTATCGGCGTTCGCTGACAAATGGACGTCCTGATCAGCGGCTTCTTCAATCTGAAAATATTGGCCGAGTCGGCGCCGTACCTGGCGCGCGGTTTGGCAATGACGCTGCTGTTGTGCGCGATTGCCATTCCCTTGGGGATGGCGGGTGGGTTAGTACTGGCCCTGGCCTCGACGTCGCGGCAGCGCTGGGTCCGTTGGAGCGCAATTGTTTACACCGATCTTTTTCGGGCGTTCCCGCCGCTGGTGTTGTTGTTATTCGTGGCGTTCGGGTTACCGTTTTTGGGCGTGCAATTGCCCGCCATTATTGCCGTTTCAGTCGCCTTTCTGTTAAACACGTCGAGCTACTACGGCGAGATTCTGCGGGCTGGAATTGAGTCGATCGCGCCGGGTCAGACCGAGGCCGCGCGTTCAACCGGTCTGTCGCGCGGGCAAACCTTGCGTTACGTGGTGATTCCGCAAGCCGTCAAGAACATGACGCCAGACCTCATCAGCAACACCTTGGAGGTCGTCAAGATTACCTCGATTGCAAGTGTGGTGGCATTGCCCGAATTGCTGTACACCGCCCGGCAGGTGCAATCGGTCACTTACAACGCGACGCCGGTGATCGCGGCCGGATTGCTTTATCTGATCCTGCTGTGGCCGCTGGTGCGTTTGCTGTCGCGCTATGAAAAGCAGGCGGTTGCGATTCGATGATGGTTCTATACGACCCGAATATACGACCCGAATAGCGCGAGCACACTACTTTTGCAGTAGGATCACGGTAATGGCCCAAGCGCGCATTCTTGTCATCAACCCAAATTCGACCGAGGCGGTCACTCAAGGGATCGATCGTGCGCTCGATCCGCTGCGCATGAGCGACGGCCCGGCGTTCGAATGTGTCACACTGCGCGAAGGTCCACCGGGTATTCAGAGCCAGCGCGATGTCGATGGTGTGATTGCCCCAATGTTGCAATTGATTGCCCGACGTGATCAGGACTGTGACGCATTCGTCATCGCCTGTTACAGCGACCCCGGATTATTCAGCGCGCGCGAGGTAACCGCAAAACCGGTACTTGGAATCTCCGAATGTGGTGTGCTGACCGCGCTCACCTTGGGTCAGCGTTTTGGGGTGATCGCGATTCTGGCGACGTCGATCCCGCGCCACCTTCGGTATATCGGCGCGATGGGTTTGGCGGACCGGCTGGCGGCCGAGTTGCCGGTCGGATTGCAGGTTACCGAGTTAGCCGATGCGGCACGTACCCAAGCTCGCATGATTGACACCGGCCGCAAGCTGGTCGAAGACCATGGCGCGAATGTCATTGTCATGGGGTGCGCTGGCATGGCGCAATATCGAAAGCCACTGGAAGATGCCTTGGGCGTGCCGGTGGTTGAGCCAACCCAGGCGGCGGTCGGTATGGCGATCACCCGG
>JANORY010000771.1:0-1324 GCA_031415535.1 Burkholderiales bacterium
GGCAAGCCAAGTTTTTACCCAGATTCCTGAAAAAAGATGGCTTTCCAAAGCGTGGAATGCGAAGCCTGTGCCGCTTTTATACTTTCGCCGCCAACCCGA
This sequence comes from Burkholderiales bacterium, assembly GCA_031415535.1. Classification (GTDB taxonomy): domain Bacteria; phylum Pseudomonadota; class Gammaproteobacteria; order Burkholderiales; family Burkholderiaceae_E; genus JANLTP01. Next base: position 100 of record JANORY010000771.1, read on the forward strand.
AAACCGCCCATTTTTCAATCAAAACATACCCGTTTTCATGCAAAACCTCGTCATCGGCAAATCGGTTGCCTCGAAAAATGACCTTTCCAAATCGCAGAAAGAATTCAATCGGCTGACCAAAAAAATAGCCGCGCTGCGCCAGAACATGAGCGAAATCGAGGCTTTCGGCCAACGAATTCAGGTGCGCGTGGCGGGTGAATTTCAGCCGCTGCTCAACACATATGCCGACCTCGGCGCGGAGCTGGTTTTGCTTCTCGACCGCAAATTTTCAGCCGGAAATTTGACCAAAACGGAGCGGAAAAAGCTGTCCGATTTCATCAGCGGCCAGGCGTATGAACTCATCGAAAATCACCAGAAAGAGGAGTTGAAACCGGTTTTTGAAAAGCACAGCGGCGAGTCGTTCGATGAAGTCGACGGCGATGCCGATGCCGCGACCGCCGATTTGATGAAAGAAATGATGGGCAGCATGTTCGGCATCCAATTCGACGACGATGCCGACGTGAGCAGCCCCGAAAAAATGCAGGCGTACATTCAACAGCAGATGGCCGACCGAAATGAGGAGATTGAAAATCGCCGCCAGGCCGCCGCCGAAAGCCGCAAAGCCAAACCAAAAACGGCCAAACAGCTCGAAAAAGAAGCCAAAAAAGAGGAAGAAGCCGCCAAAACTACCAAATCGGTGCGCGAGGTTTACCTCGACCTCGTGAAAACTTTTCACCCCGACCGGGAGCCGGACGAGGCCGAAAAGCAGCGAAAAACGGAAATCATGCAGCGCGTCGTGGCCGCCTACGAAGCCAACGACCTGCTCGCGCTGCTGCAATTGCAGCTCGATTTTGAGCGAATTGACCAGGGCCATCTCGATTCGATGGCCGAAGACCGGCTCAAATATTTCAACTAGGTGCTGCGCCAGCAAGCCGCCGAACTCCAGGAAAATTACTACCAAATCCTCGACGGCCTGAGCGAGTCGTTCAACCTCGACCCGTTTGCCGATTATTTGGTGGACGACCTCGAACGGCTGTTTGAAAAAGACCTGAAAGGGCTGAAAAAGAACATCAAATCAATCAAAAACAACCTGGCTGAATTTGCAGACACCGGTTTTTTGAAGCATTTTCTGAAAACGTATCGCATTCAGAAAGCCGGGCGCGGCGACGACCTGTTCGACTTTTTCAGTTGACGAGCAGCCGTTTTTTTTAAAAAACAGACACCAAAAATGAGCAGACAGTCTCCC
>JANORY010000772.1:0-2572 GCA_031415535.1 Burkholderiales bacterium
GTTGCGCGCGATGGAGCAGTACGCCCCCGAGATTGCCAAGGCGGTCAAATACTCCTGGAGCCAGACCCCCGACCAAGCCAACACCGATCGGATCACACTGGACTCGAAGTCATTCGCGCAGTGCCCGAGTCTGTCGATCGACTATGCGGTGATGGAGCGCGCCGACAATGTGGTCGTTCTGCCGACTTTGTTTCACTGGTCGGACATCGGTTCCTGGAAAGCGGTTGCCGACCAGCTCGAGGCCGACAGCAGCGGCAACACAACACTCGGCCAGACCATGCTGGTCGACACTCGAAATACTCATATTCAAAGCGAAGACCGACTGGTGGCAACCGTTGGGGTTGATGATCTGCTGGTCATCGACACCCCGGATGCCCTGCTGATCGCGCGCAAATCCGCCAGTCAGCAGGTCAAGGAAGTAGTCTCGCAGTTGAAAATTCGCGGTCACGAGTCGACCCGCTTGCATCGCACCGTGAATCGGCCCTGGGGTACCTACACCATTTTGCAGGAAGGCCCGCGCTTTAAGATCAAGCGGATCGAAGTCAAGCCGGGTGCCTCGCTGTCGCTGCAAATGCATCACCATCGCAGTGAACACTGGATCGTTGTTTCCGGCACGGCACGCGTCAGTCGTGACGAAACCAATATGCTGGTTTCGGCCAATGAATCGACCTATATTCCGATCGGTGCCAAACATCGCCTGGAAAATCCGGGCGTGCTTGATCTGGTCATGATCGAGGTGCAATGCGGTGACTATCTGGGCGAAGATGACATTGTTCGTTTTTCGGACATTTACGGTCGAGTCGCCACGCCGCCGGCATGAGGTTGAATTTCGGTCGGGTTGTCATGAGGCGGTAACCTTTCCGTCATAATCTGCTGGCAACCTAATTGAATGGTTAGCCCATGCCCGCCAGAATTCTGATCGTTGAAGACGAGCCCGCGATTCGCGAGCTGTTGAGCATCAATTTGCGTCACTCGGGCTATGAAGTCGCCCAGGTTGGCGACAGCCTGACGGCGCAAAAATCGATTGCCGCCCAATTGCCCGATTTGCTGGTGCTCGATTGGATGCTGCCCGATATTCCGGGTATTGATCTGGCCAAACGGCTACGGCAGGAATCTCGCACCCGCGAACTGCCGATTCTGCTGTTGACCGCCCGTGCCCAGGAGAGTGACAAGTTGAGCGGCTTCGATGCCGGAGTCGACGACTATCTGACCAAACCGTTTTCAACCCGCGAGTTGCTGGCACGGGTCAAGGCTTTATTGCGTCGAAGCGGAACCGACCCAACGTCTGACCCGATCGAAATTGGTGGCCTGCGGCTTGAGCCGGACGCCTTTCGAGTCAGTGCGGCCGGGCAACCGCTGCTGTTGAGTCCGACTGAATTCAAATTGTTAAGCTTCTTCATGAAAAATCCCGACCGAGTCATGTCGCGCGCCCGTCTGCTCGACAAGGTATGGGGCGATGAGGTTTATGTTGAAGAACGTACCGTCGACGTACATATCCGCCGACTGCGGCTGGCCTTGCAGTCGGGTGGCCACGATAAACTGATTGAAACGGTGCGGGGTGGCGGGTATCGTTTTCTTCCGGCATGATTCGCCCCGGCACTAAATTTTCGACGACGGGGAGTCTATGTTAGGTTGGCGCACAATGATCGGCTGCGCTGTGGCGCTTGCCATTGCGGCGGCGATTGCCGGTCTTTTCAGCAGCGCGGCTGCGGCCTGGTGGATGGTGTTCAGCATCGTCGCCATCAGCGCCTATCACGCGATCTTTATTCAGCGGCTGTATTTCTGGGCGGCGTTGCCAAGCAAGCGTGAGTTGCCCTTGGGCAGCGGCTCCTGGGCAAGCCTGCTTGACCGGATGTCGAGGGTCATGCGCCAGGATGTCGAAGCGCGTAACGATCTTTCCGCCGAACTGAACCGGATCAAGGCAGCGGTTGACCGCTTGCCCGATGGGCTGGTGCTGCTGGATCGTTTTGATCATGTCGAGTGGTGCAACAAAGCGGCGGAAGATCTGCACGCCATTTTTGGCCGAAAACGGCCAATCCATCATTTTGTGCGGCAGCCGGAATTTATTGGCTACCTGGAGCGCGGCGATTTTTCGGAGCTGCTCAAACTGCCGCTGCCGAGCCGCCCGACGCGGCTGTTCGAAATTCGACTGCATAAGAGTGTTGACGATCAAAAGCTGATGATCACCCGCGATGTCACCGATCAGGCCAAGCTCGACTCGGTGCGTCGCGATTTTGTCGCCAATGTGTCGCATGAGATCCGCACCCCCGTCACCGTGATCGGCGGTTTTGCGGAAACCTTGCTGAATCTGGAATTGCCAGCGACCCAGCAACGCGAGTATCTGGAAACCATTCTGAAGCAAAGCCAGAACATGCAAAGGCTGGTCGAAGACTTGCTGATGCTTTCGTCGCTGGAAAACTCGATCATGCTGGCCGACGAGGAACACATCGACGTCACCGCCTTGCTCAATATGCTGGCGGCTGAAGGCCGGGCCATCTCACAAGGGCGACATGATATTCAGGTCGAGTCCAGTTCCGATTGCCGAGTCCTGGGGGCCGCCAACGAAATCGAA
>JANORY010000773.1:0-1292 GCA_031415535.1 Burkholderiales bacterium
GCCAGCGCCTGTTGCGGCCGCTGGCTTCCGGCGAGGAAATCTGGTGCCAACTTTTTTCCGAGCCGGCCGCCGGTTCCGACCTTGCCGGATTGCGGACCAACGCTACCCGTGACGGCGATTTCTGGGTCATCAACGGCCAGAAGATCTGGACCAGCGGTGCGCATTACTCCGACTTTGGCATCCTCATCACCCGCACCGATCCGAACCTGCCGAAACACGACGGGCTGACGATGTTTTATATCGACATGAAGGCACCCGGCGTTGAGATTCGGCCCATCAAACAAATCAGCGGTGCCTCGCAATTTAACGAAGTATTTTTCACCAATTTGCGAATTCCCGATAGCCAGCGGCTCGGTGCCGTCGGCAACGGCTGGAAGGTCTCGCTGACCACATTGATGAACGAGCGCATGTCGATCGGTGCCGGCGTCGCAACCGGCTTTCCGGAGTTGCTCAAATTCTGCGCCGAACATGACACTGGCGATGGACTGGCGATTCATGATCCAGCCGTGCGCAGCAAACTGGCGAACTGGGCGGCGCGCGACGCCGGCCTCAAATACACGGCCTATCGCAGTATCTCGGCGCATTCGAAGGGACAAAATCCAGGCCCGGAGAACTCGATTGGCAAACTGGTCGCCGGCAGCATGTTGCAGGAAATCGCGATGTTCGCAATGGATTTACAAGGGCAGCACGGCATGTTGAACGACGCCGATCAGGCCGAGGCCGGCGCGCACTTCCAATCGATGCTGTTTCGGGCACCCGCCATGCGAATCGCCGGCGGCACCGACGAAATTCTGCGAAACATCATTGCCGAACGCGTGCTCGGGCTGCCGGCCGATATGCGGGCCGATCGCGGTATTCCGTTCAACAAGATACCGACCAAACTCTAAGTAGCAGCGCGAACCAGCACCGGGATATCAAACGACCCCGCTTTACGCCGGAATGCGCACCGGCAAAGCGGTAATACCGTGTACAAAACTGCTGCGCATGCGCTCGACATCGCCGACCACTTCAATTTTCGGAAAGCGCTTGAGCGCTTCTTCCCAGAGAATTTGAAGTTGCATTTCGGCCAGGCGATTACCGACACAGCGGTGAATGCCGAAACCGAACGAAAGATGCTGACGCGGCCGGGCGCGATCAATAATGAACTGATCCGGATTCTCGATGACCTCTTCGTCGCGATTGCCCGAGATGTACCACATGACCACCCGGTCGCCCTTCCGGATGGTCTTGCCGCCGAGATCGACGTCGCGGGTGGCGACCCGGCTCATGTGCGCGAGCGGAGTCTGGTAGCG
>JANORY010000774.1:0-18693 GCA_031415535.1 Burkholderiales bacterium
GCGCGGCAGGCTTCGGCGCTTGCTGAAGTATCGACGCAAGGCGCTGCTGCACACCATCAGCACCATATCGTTGATGGTCGCACCATGAGAGCGACCCAGGCTCTTGAGTTCCAGTAAAGGCAGATCGACGCCGGCAAACGCGCGGCCCTGGGTCACCGAAGTGTTCAATACGGTGCGGGGTGCCAGGCTCAAATTGTTGACGGTCAATTTTGTGCCGCTCGCCTTATTGCCAACCGCCTTATCGCCAACCGCTTTGCTGCCCACTGGTGGTTTGCCACCGAACAACACCGATTGCGCCAAGGTCTGACTGGCGACATTCTTGACCGCACCGGCGCTCGCCGGCAAAGCCTTGACGATCCGGGTGATCTGTTCGACTTCACTGGCCAGCGCACCGCGCAACATTTCGACCATGCCAATCTTGAAAGTCTTGGTGCGCGCGCTGCGCGGCTTATCGACCGCACGCGGCGCGGCCTGCACATCGAGAATCGCATTGGCGATGGCCACCGCCGCCTGACCGTCGGCTGCGGCATGATGCAGTTGCGAATAAACACCAATGCGCTTGCGGCCGTCCGCCGTCGGCGATAGACCTTCAAAAACAAAAAACCGCCACAACGGTAACTTGCGATCCAGGAGATTCGTGTGCAGCGCACTCACTTGCGCTTGCAGTTGCGCCAGGCCGCTGTTCTTAGGCAAGCGCACTTCAATGACATGTTTCTCAATGTTGACCTCGGCATCGACCCAAGCCGGGTTGGCAAGGTTGAACGGCATCATCCAGAGGCGCTTTTGCAGCACCGGTGCCATCGGCATGCGGGCCACAAGATGGCGGCGCAGATCGCGCAGGTATTTACCTTTGTAGCCGGCCGGTAACTCCAACACATAAAGCGCACCGATATGCATCGGCATTTCGGCGGTTTCCAAATACAGAAAACTCGCGTCCAGTCCGGATAATTGTTTCATGGCGCTGGTGCCCCCAAGGATTTCGCGCAGACTCTAACGGAAATTCCCGACCAACGCGATGGAAATGAATGCTATCGCGCGGCTGACGCCCTGCGTGCGGCTTGCGGCTTGCGGCTTGCGGCTTGCACCCAGCGTGCTTCAATCAAACCGAAACGGATTGAAGTTGGTTCCGACATCATAATGATCGATGCCCTCGGCGCGTTTTAAGGCGTTCACCAAGGCGTAGGTTATGGGCGTGGCAGCAATCTCGTAGCCGACCTTGACCAGATAGGCGGAGCACATGGCCGATAACAATACCGAAGTTGGCAGGACGCCGGCAAACGCGATGGTCATGAATAGGGCGGTATCAATACCTTCGCCCAGCAAGGTCGAGCCAATCGTGCGCATCCACAAGTGCCTGCCCGAGGTGCGTACCTTGAGCCGGGCGAGCACGTAGGCATTGACAAACTCGCCGCATAGATAGGCGATCAAGGACGCGAACACGATACGCGGCACCAATCCGAGTACTGCGGCAAACGGCTCCTGCATGGGCCAACCCGGCGCGGGCGGCAGTGCCACTGCCAGTGCGAAGACCACGGCCATCAGCAGACTCATTGCAAAGCCCATCCAGACGACCCGGCGCGATCGGGCATAACCGTAGACCTCGGTCAGAACGTCGCCGAAAATATAGGCCAGCGGAAACAGCAGAATGCCCGCCGGCAAAACCAGCGGCCCGAGCACGAATAACTTCTGCGCAGCAATGGTCGAGATCAACAACACGGCAATAAACGCCATGCCGATCAGATCGAAATATCGGGCTGGCTGCGCACTGCTTTGCGGATTGATTGGCCGATTAATGTGCGGATTCATAGTTGCCGAGTCATTTTGCTGAGTCACGTTTGCTGCTTCACGCCTGCGGGTTGGTTGTGCGCCATTGCTCGAAGCCGGCCTGGCGCAAGGTGCACGCCGGGCACTGCCCGCAACCGTAGCCCCAAGGCCTTAAGCTGCCGCGCTCACCCAGATAACAGGTGTGGGTGTCGCGCACCAGCAGATCGATCAGCGCCGGGCCGCCCAAAACTGGGGCATAAATCGAGGCATGCGGAGAAGCAATCATGGGCAGCGCATTCTAACAGTGCGAATTCTGTGACTTATTAGTCATTAATCGGCTTCAACCTAGGCCGGCGACGGACATTCGTCACATACCCAGGCCCGCTCGTCTGCTGGAATGCTTGGCATTGATCGCATTCGGGTCGACTGGCGGTATCGATGAATCCTGCCGAGATCACCATAAGCGCCTGCGCCTCATTAATTTTTACCGTCACTCCCATAATTTCAAGGTAGTTGCATCCTCATGACCCCGACCATTGGCCAAAAAACTAGCGCTGCGCTTACGACTCAAAACAGCAAGTCACCGCAAGATTCTCGCCGTTCGACCTATCGTAAGGGTGCCGCAACGGCGGCCGAAGAATCCGCGATTCCAATCGACGCAGGCCGAGCCGTCGAGCCGCCCGTCGATCAGTACGCCCAAGCCGCCACTGAAGCGGTTCCAGTAGCCACCGACGCGGTGTCGGTCGCACAAAACGCGACGGCGGTTACTGAGCCGGTTTCTGCTGCGGCCTCGACGGCCTCCACGGCCTCAACCGCAAGTGCGCCGGTCAGCGGGGCAGCCGTGGTCGGCGGTGCCGAGGCAGCGGGTGCAGCGGCCAGTTTATCCGGCGGCGTGGCCGGTGGTTTGTCCTTAGGAACGATTGGCACCATCGCCGGCGTCGTCGGACTGGCAGCCGCAGCCGGTGGCGGTGGCGGCAGTAGTGGTGGTGGTAGCACCGGTAGCAATGCCGGTAACGCCAACGCCGCAGCGAGCCCTGCACCAACCGAGGTCTTCGTGTTAACTCCGCCGGCACCCACGATCGATTCAGTAGCCGGCAATGATTCAATCAGCGGCAGCGAGATCGCTGCTGGCGTAACGGTGACCGGTAGCGGCGTGGCCGGTGCCCTGCTGTCAATTGTTTGGGGCAACACAAGCAAATCCACTACCGTCGATGCCGCCGGGCGCTGGTCGGTCAGCTTTGCCGGCACCGATATTCCCGCCACCTTAGGCACCAGCGCAATCTCGGCGAGCCTTTCAACGGCGGGTCAGAGCAGCGCAGTGACCACTCACAGTGTGACTATTGAAGCACCGATTCCGGCGGCGCCGAGCATCGATGCGGTTTCGAGCGACGACCTCATCAATGCCAGCGAACGCGCCGCCGGCGTCACGATCAGCGGCGGTGGCATCGCCGGCGCAAGCCTGTCGATCAGTTGGGGCACCACCAATAAAACGACCACGGTCGACAGCACCGGACGTTGGACCAGCAAATTCGCGGCCGGCGAGATGCCAGCCTCAGAGGGTGCGGTTACGCTGTCGGCCACCGAAACGGTGCTGGGCCAAACCAGCAAAGCCGCAACCCGTAGCCTGACCCTCGATACCGTCGCGCCGAACGCGCCCTCAGTTGTGGCGAGCGCCACTGGAATTGTGTCCGGCACGGCGACTGCAGGCCAAAAACTCACGCTGGACAGTGACGCCGATGGCATCGCCAACCAAACGGTGACGGCCGCCGCAAATGGCAGCTTTACGTTCTCGACCGCCGTAACCAACGATAAGTCCATCAGCGTCATCTCGTTTGACACCGCCGGAAATGCCAGTCCGGCGGCAACGCTGGCCGCACCCTTAGCGCCCCTAATTGCAGCCGTTTCAAGCGACAATCTGATCAATGCCAGCGAACGCACGGCCGGCGTTACGGTGGCAGGTACCGGTTTAGCGGGTGCCCAAGTAACGGTGAGCTGGGGCACTACCAACAAAACTGCGACGGTTGATAGTTCAGGCAACTGGACTTCAAAATTTGCTGCCGGCGAAATACCTGGGGCAGCCGGCCCGGGTAGCGAAGGCGACAGCACGATCTCCGCAACCGAAACCCGCTTCGGACAGACCAGCAGTGCCGCCAAACAGGTCGTCACGATCGACACCCTCGCGCCTGGCGCACCGACTGTTTCGGTTAGCGGCGCAGGCCTTGTCTCAGGCACCACTTCGGCTGGAAATAAGCTGACCCTGGACACGAATGGCGATGGCGTGGCCGACGCTACAGTGACTGCCGCCGCCAACGGCAGCTTCAGCTTCGCAACCGCCTACACCAGCGGTCAAACGCTGGTCGTGAATGCTTTTGATAGCGCTGGCAACAAGAGTGTCTCAGCATCAGTCTCGGCACCCAATTCAAATCCAACGCCGATTTACGGAACAGCGGCAGCCGATGTCATGAACGGTACCAGCAGCGCCGATCTCTTGATTGGCGGCGCGGGTGCTGATCAAATTTCGGGCGGTGCCGGCAACGACCGATTATTCGGTGGCTCAGCCGGCAGCGTGCGCAACTATCAATTTGAATACTGGGATCTGCGCGGCGGCAATGCGAGCGGGATTTGGGACAACGGATTAACCAGCGGTAACGTGGCGTTTCTGGACACCAGCTCCGGCGTGGCCGGCCTCGGATGGAGCCTGGTTGACTATGTGGGCATTGCCTCGCGCCAGTTCGGTAGCGGTGCCAACACCGTGACGCAATGGTTGGGCGTGCCGGATAACAATGCCACGCCCACGGTTGATGAACATATTCCGCCGCTCTATCAACTGCGGCTGACCAACGAAGTGGGTCCGCATGAGACGCCGGACACCTCGGGGCGAGGCGGGCGTTATCTGCTGGCGACTGCCATTGACCCGACCCAGGGTGGCACTGAAATTCTGCAATCGATCATTACCAATCCGAACGAGACTTATGCACTGAATATTCACGCCAGCAACCCGGATCAATCGAATAACTCGATCGTGGTGCGCTGGAAGGGCGCAGAGCTGGCGGTTTATGACGCGATCAACAATACCTGGTCGGGCACCGCACCAACGGTTACGGCCGATGGCGCAACTCATGTCAATCTAAGCTGGAATGTCACCGGTCAAGCCGGCGCTGGCAGCAGCAATCTGGATATCCGGGTGTACAGCACGCTGGCTACGACCCCAGAGAACCAACACAGCCTGCGCATCGACTCAGTAACGCTGGACGCCACCACAGTCGATGGCAATGATCTGCTGGTGGGCGGTGGCGGGCAGGACATTTTGTTCGGTCAGGCTGGCGACGACACTTTGTACGGCGGTGCCGCCGGTGCCGTCGATAATTCCGGCAACTCCTTTGTTTATACGCTGCGCACCGACAACGGCAACGATGTCATCAAGGATTTCCAGATCGGCAGCGATCGTTTGTCGCTGATCGATTTGGTTGATTCACATCTGGGCAGCGGTGTCTGGAGCGCCACGACCAACGCCGATGCCTCACGCACGCCCGACTCGATTCGCCAGCAAGGCGGGGCCGGCGGCCCGTTGGTGCAGGCCACCGGTACCATCAATGATGCCGATAAAAATCTGAGCTTTCATGACCTGGTGCAGGCCACCAGCGCCAATCAGTACCTGGACGTCAGCAGCGACGGTAGCGCCGCCAACAATGTCCGGATTACCTTGCATGGAGCCGGTGGTGCCGCACTCGGGTCGATCGTCCTCGAAGGCGTCCAGTACGGTGCCGGCACCGGACAATACGACACGGTTCGAGACCTGATGGGCAGCGGTTATCACGATGTGAATGTGGCGGCTGCACCTGGCTCGCCGACCCAGATTCTGTATCTGACGATGGAAGGTTACAACCCCAATCTGCTGGTGTAAGTTGACTTAGTCAACGTTCACCAAATCAGTCGATCTTCGCGCCGGAGTCCTTGACGATCTTGGACCAGCGCGCCAGATCGGCTTTGATGGTGCTGAGCAACTGATCGGGGCCGACCGGCCAAACGACGGCACCGAGCGCTTCAAGCCGCGCTTTCATGTCGGGCGTCTCAAGAATCGCGACCGCCTCGGCATTAATACGACTGACCACCGCCGCAGGTACCCCTTTGGGTGCCATGATCGAGTACCAGGTCGACACACTGATCGGTGCCAGCTTCGATTCAAGCATGGTCGGAACGTCCGGCATGGCCTTTGAGCGAGCCTCACTGGTGACCGCAATGGCGCGCAGCTTGCCGCTGTTGATGAACGGATGCGACGAGGGCAGCGACGCAAACGCCAGATCGACCTGACCACCGACCAGATCGGTGACCGCCGGTGCCACACCCCGGTACGGTATATGCGTCATCTTGATTTTGGCGGCCTGATTCAACAATTCGCCCGCCATATGATTCATCGTGCCGTTGCCCGCTGATCCGTAGACCAGCGTTTTGGTGCGCGCGTACTGAACCAGCTCATCCAGATTCTTGGCCGGGAAATCATTGCGCACCACCAGCACCAAGGGCACATCGGCCAAACCGACGATGTTGCTGAAACTGTCGATCGGATCAAACGGCACCGATGCATACAGCGTCGGGTTGATCGCCAGCGTTCCAACGTAACCCACCAGCAAGGTGTAGCCGTCCGGCGCAGCCTTGGCGACCTGGCCGGTGCCAATATTGCCGCCGGCACCCACCCGGTTCTCGACCACCACGGTTTGCCCGAGCCGCTGCGTCAGGCGTTCAGCCATGGTGCGTGCCAGAATGTCCGAGGTACCACCGGTGGCCTGAGGCGTTACCAGCGTGATCGTTTTGTTCGGCCAGGTTTGCGCGTTGACCGGCAAACCGAGCGCGCTCGCAGCGAGCACCAGAAGGCTCGCGCCGAGCACCGCCATGCCGGCACCAGCCCGACTTAAGCAGCGCAAGCTTGAGCACGGTGGCTTTTGAAATAATTTCATTGCGGGTCTCCGGATTCCGATTGTTTTTTGTCTCGCGTAAACTGCTCCCAATGTACTACAACCCATCGTTCGCCAGCCGCCTCGACGGCATCGTACGCGCTACGCGGTGCGAGCCTTGCCTCAGCGAGCTTTGCCTCGGCGAGTATTACTCCACCGAGTATTTTGCCTGAGTATGTTTTCCGGGTTCCACTTTCGGCCACGCTTGCTCGAAAGTCTCAGGAATTATCAAGCTAAAGACTTTTCCGCTGACCTCGCTGCCGGTGTCACCGTCGCCATGGTGGCCTTGCCCTTGGCGATGGCCTTCGGCATCGCCTCCGGTGCCCGTCCCGAGCACGGCATCGTCACCGCCATTGTTGCCGGCTTTCTGATTTCACTGCTCGGCGGCTCGAAGGTGCAAATTGGCGGACCGGCCGGCGCTTTTGTGGCGCTGCTGTATGCCATTGTTGAGCGCTACGGCTTGGCCAGTTTGCTGATTTCAACCATGATGGCCGGTGTGCTGTTGTTCCTGATGGGTGCCTTCAAACTGGGCAACTTGATTCGTTTTATTCCAGTCTCGATTGTCATCGGATTCACCAATGGTATTGCAGTCATTATTGCCCTCATGCAGATTCGCGATTTTCTCGGCCTGCAGATCGAGCGCATGCCGGCCAATTTTTTCTCGCAAGTTTCAACCCTGTTTGCGGCGCTCGACACGGTGAATGGATCGGCCACCGCGCTGGGCATAGGCTCGCTTGCGCTAATCATATTGTGGCCAAAATCCTACCAGGCCAACGACCGGCGCTGGCGACGCATCGTGGCCCGCATTCCGAGCACCATCGTGGTACTTTTAATCGGTGTATTGGCCGTCAAATTATTCGGCTTGCCCTTGGACACCATTGGCAGCCGCTTCGGCGCGATCCCGCGCGGCCTGCCCGGCCTGGCTCTACCCGAGTTTGATTGGTCGAGCGCACAACGACTGGTGGTACCGACCTTGTCCATCGCGTTGCTGGGGGCGATCGAATCCCTGTTGTGTGCCCGTATTGCCGATGGCTTGATCAACGATCGACACGACCCGAATCAGGAGCTGATGGCGCAGGGCGTCGCCAATTTTGTGGCGCCGCTATTTGGCGGCATTGCCGCAACCGGCACCGTTGCACGTACGGTCACCAATATTCGCAGTGGCGCGCGCACACCGATTGCCGGAATCGTGCACGCGTTGACCCTGTTACTGATCATCCTGGCGCTTGCACCGTTGGCCGAGTTTGTGCCGATGGTGTCGCTGGCCGCCATTTTGCTGTTCGTTGCCTGGAACATGGGCGACTGGGCGGCGTTCCGACGCCTGGGTCATTATTCGGTTAGTTACCGTACGATCACGTTGCTGACCTTTGCTTTGACCGTCGTGTTCGATCTGACGGTCGCGGTCGAGGTCGGGTTGGTACTGGCGAGCCTGTTTTTTATTCACCGGATCTCCAGCCTGACCCGTCTCGACGAGATTCGCCTGCCCGCTGACATCGCTCGGCGCAGCGATGGCAAGACGGTGGTGGCCTACCGGTTGTTCGGTTCGCTTTTCTTTGGCTCGGTTACCAAACTGGAGCAGTTGTTCGATCGCGCGCGGCCACTGCCGGACGTGCTGATTCTTGAATTGCATCAATTGATCAATCTCGACACAACCGGGCTGGAAGCGCTAGAGGGCCTGCACAAAATGCTGCACCAGCGCGGCGGAAAATTGGTGCTGGCCGAACTCAACGAGCAACCCGCATCACTGATTCGGCGCTCCGGATTTTTGGACGCCCTGGGCGCTGATAACGTGTTCGAGTATCTCGACGATGCACTGCGTAACGCCTGAGTGGCAGCCCGGAAACGCACAGCCAGGTAATCCCCCTGGCAGCCGGTCGGGCTGGTAGCGAGCGTGCGCCAGGCATGCTAGCTTGAACCTATAGATTGACATCCTCTCCGCCCCAAACGACGGAGATTCCTACGGCGCCACGCGATGATCGGCGAGCCGCTTCGGTGGGTTCCTGCTTCATCGAGCGGCCTGACTGCACCCTCTCTCCACAGGCTAACAAGCGGTATCCCCGCTCTAATACATTGATCGCGCCAACCACATCGGCGTGATTCTCGTAGCCGCACTTGACGCACAGGAATTTCGCTTGCGTCGGCCGATTCTCTTTTGCTACATGGCCGCAGCGCGGGCACTGCTGACTGGTGTGGTGCGGTGGCACTGCCAGCAATGTAGCGCCGTTCCACGACAGCTTGTACCCAAGTTGTCGTCTGAACTCACCCCATCCCTGATCGAGAATGGCGCGGTTCAGGCCAGACTTCTGAGCCACTTTGTGGCCGTGCTGCTCGCGATTGCCCTTCGATGACCGGGACAGGTTGCTGATCTGCAGATCCTCCATACAAACGAGCGCGTGGTTTTGGCTGATCGTCGTACTGGCCTTGTGCAGGAAGTCCTTACGGACGTTGGCGATGCGGCTGTGAATCTGCTGGACTTTGGCTTTCGCCTTTTTCCAGTTGCTACTGAACTTGACTTTGCGGCTCAAGCGGCGCTGGTAGCGCGCCAGGCGTTGCTGATGCTTCTTGAAGCTGTTAATCGGCGCAATAAAGCTCGCGTCGCTCAGGGTGGCGAATCGGGCGATGCCGACATCGATGCCGATAGCCGTTGTCGCCTTCGGCAGAGCTTGCTCGAGTTCACGCTGCGTCTGAATCGAAACGAACCACTTGCCGCCCGACTGGCTCACGGTCACGTTGCGCACCGCGCCCTGAACATCCCGACTGTTGCGGTAGCGCAGCCAGCCGAGCTTGGGCAAAAACAGGCGGTCGTTAGCCTGCTCAAGCTTGATCTGCTTCGGGTCCGGGTAGCGAAAGGCATCGCCGCCGCCTTTACGCTTAAAGCGCGGGAAGCCTGTACGCTTAGCGAAGAAGTTCTTGAAGGCCTGCTCCAAATCCTTCAAGGCATGCTGCAAGGGGTGACACGGTGCGTCTTTGAGCCACGGCGTATCCTGACCATTGCGCCAGCCAGTCAGGTGCTTGGCCATGGCAACATAGCCGATGAACTTTAGACCGGCCTCGTGGTTGTCTTTTTGCATCGCCAGTGCCTTGTTGTAGGCGAACCGGTAGGCACCGGCGAATCGGCGCATATCGCATTCTTGTTCGCCGTTTGGCATCAGTTCGTATCGGTACGCTTGTAGCCGCTGCATAGGTCTATTATAGTTTGGTCTATGAACAATCACAACGATATTCGCCACGGCAGACACTGCGTATTCCTCCTGCATGTGCATTTGGTCTTCGTGACGAAATATCGCCGCGAAGTCTTCACGAAAGCCATCCTTGACGACCTGCGGCCGATACTTGCCGGTGTGTGCGTGGACTTTGACGCGGAGCTGGTGCAATTTGAGGGCGAAGATGACCACGTTCACTTGCTGGTGAACTACCCGCCCAAGGTTGCCGTCTCCCATCTGGTCAATAGCCTGAAGGGCGTGTCCAGTCGGATGATTCGCAAGAACAACTACCCGAGCATCCGCAAGAAACTCTGGGGCGGTGCGCTATGGTCGCCTAGCTACTTTGCAGGAAGTTGTGGCGGCGCACCCTTGGCCGTTATCCGCCAGTACATCGAGCAGCAGCAGATGCCGCACTAAAGTTAAGGGCCACAACGGATAATGATAATGACGGCTTTGCCACCAGCGCTCTTGACCCCGCCCTGAACGGCGAGGTTTGCCGCGCAACTGATCAATTCTTAATCGCAGGCTTCACGACGCACAATCTCGTCGATTGATGCAGATTCAAGCTCAAACCATACGGAGACATCCCAGCATGAAAAACTCACGTCGTCAGGGCTTGCGCACTCTAAGCGGACTCGCGCTCGGTTCAGCGATCGGCGCCGCTTTCGGGCCGCTGGCCACCCGGCCCGCCCACGCTCGGGCACCATTGGCCGGTAACCAGATGACCAGCGTACATCGAATGAAGCTTGGCTCGTTTGAGGTGACCACGCTGCTCGATGGTTATATCGACGTCCCGCCCACAGTTTTGATCGGCGATCCGGAAATCTTGAAGCAACACCTCGATCAAGCGGGTCTGGCGGCCGGAGCGCCGTTGCGTTTACCGGTCAACACTTTCCTCGTGAACACCGGCGAGAAACTGGTGTTGATCGATACCGGCGGTGCCAAGATGCTTGGTCCCACGGCCGGCCGCTTGCCGCAGGCGCTGGCCGCCGCCGGTCTTGAGCCCGGGCAAATCGATGAGGTCTACATTACCCACATGCATGGCGATCATCTGCACGGTGCGGTCACACCGGAAGGTGCCAAGCTGTTTGGCAACGCCATCCTCAGAATTGCAAAACCCGATTTCGATTACTGGACCAGCGCCGAAGTCGAAGAAAAAGCACCGCCCGCGCAGCGGCCCCGTTTTGTACCCGCCAAACGGGCGCTCGCCGCCTATGGCGATCGCATCAAGACCTTTACGCTGGGTGATGAACTGACCCCAGGCATTCGTTCAGTTAATGCCGCTGGCCACACGCCGGGCCACAGTTGTTACATGGTGCAGTCGGGCACTTCGCGTTTATTGCTGCTCGGCGATCTGATGCACGTCGCACCCGTGCAGTTTCCACGGCCGGAGTTCACAGTGGCGTTCGATTGGGATCAGACCATGGCCCGAGCCGCACGCAAGGCTTTGTTTGAGCAGGCAGCAACCGAGAAGTTCTTGATCGGCGCAGTCCATGTGACGTTCCCGGGCATTGGTCAACTGCGCAGCAGTGGCAGTGGTTATGCGTTTGACCCGATTCCGTGGCAATTGTTCTGAGCGACGCCCATAAACGTGAGCGCGGCCTGGCGTTTTCATGAGATGCACTGAAGCTTAAGGAAAAAATTCGGTTATGCGACTAAATTGGATGCGTCGGACTTTGTTGTTGGGCCTAGGGCGTGCGGCCGGGGCCATCGCGCTGCTGAGTGCCGCATTGCTGACGGGTTGCGGCACCCTTCTGGGCGGTGCTCCGAGTGACCCCAGAACGCCGATTGTGTTTGTCCATGGCAATGGCGATTCAGCCGCCAACTGGACGACCCTGCTGTGGCGTTTCGAGTCCAACGGTTGGCCACGCAGCCATTTGCATGCGGTCGATTTTCCGCTGCCCCTCGCCCGTGATGAAGACGACAAACCGCAGCCCGGTCGCTCGGGAACGGAAGACCAACTGCGGCACCTGGCCGCCGAGGTTAATGCGGTGCTGCGTCGTACCGGCGCACGCCAGGTAGCGCTGGTCGGCAATTCACGCGGTGGCTACGCAATCCGCAATTACATTCGTAACGGCGATGGCGCTCGCAAGGTCTCGCACGTGGTGCTGGGCGGGGTACCGAATCACGGTGTCTGGGCGACTGACTTTCGACCGAACAGCGAATTCAACGGGGCCGGCCCGTTTCTGACGGCGCTCAACGCCCCGCAAGGAGCGGAGGGCCATGAAGTCACTCCAGGTCCGCGCTGGTTGACCTTGCGCTCGCAGGGCAATGACAAATTTGCGCAGCCCGACGGCCGCTGGATCGGCCAGCCGAACCTGAGGACTAACGTCACCGAGGCCGGGCCGGCGCTCAAGGGCGCGCAGAATCTGCTGCTCGGCAAACTCGATCACCGCGAAGTCTCTTACCATGCCGAGGCGTTTGTTCAGACTTGGGCCTTTGTGACCGGACAGCCGCTGCGCCAAGGCGGAATCATTCCCGAAGCACGCGTGGTACTGGATGGCCGCATGACCGGTTATGAGGGTACTTCGGTGAGCAATCAGCCCTTGCCCGGCGCATCGGTCGAGATATTCAAGGTCAACCCCGATACCGGCGAGCGACTCGGTGCTGCCGTGCACAACAAAACGGTTGGCGCTGATGGTCGCTGGGGTCCGTTTATCACCGACTCGGCGAGCAGTCTCGAGTTTGTGCTGAGTGCGGCCGGTTTGGCGACGACCCATCTTTACCGTTCGCCCTTTGCACGCTCGAGCGAGCTGGTTAATCTGCGGCCACGCCGGCTGGCCGATGCCGATCGCAACGCCGCGTCGATCATCATTCTGGATCGTCCGCGCGGCTATTTCGATGTCGCTCGTTACCAGATGCAGTTGGACGGCAAGCCGCTAGCCGGCGTTGCAGAAGGCGTGGCGGGTGTCTCTAGCGCCCGAGTGGTGGTGACCACAACGCCATCGCGGCCGGTCGTCGCACTGTTCGAGCGCGAACGTATTGTCGTCAGAAACTGGCCGGTTAGCGAAAACCGAGTAGTGGTTGCCGAACTTCATTATTAAACCTCACGAAGGATCAGAGAGAGAGAGGGATCAAACGTGAACCACGCTCCGAAGACACCGCGATGAATCCGCCCACTCGCCCAAGGGGCCGCCTGAACATCGCCTCGATGCAGCCGCATTGCACCGACCTTGAGTGGCAGGCACGGATCGATTTGGCGGCCTGCTACCGCTTGGTCGATCTGTACGGCATGTCCGACATGATGGCCAATCATATTTCGTCGCGCGTGCCCGGCGAAGAAGGGGCGTTTTTGATCAACGCCTACGGCATGATGTATGAGGAGATCACCGCCTCCAGCCTGATCAAGGTCGATCACGCCGGCAAGATCCTGTCGAGCCCCGAGTTTGGTGCCCTGAACTACGGCGTCAACCAGGCCGGTTATGTGATTCATAGCGCGGTACATGAGGCACGGCCCGAAGTCGCCTGCGTCATTCACACCCACAATTGGGCGTCCATGGCCGTGTCGTCGCTGGCCTGCGGCGTGCTGCCGATCACCCAGACTGCGATGCGATTCTTAAAGGTGGGTTATCACGATTATCAAGGTGTCGTGCTGAACACCGACGAGCAGGCAGCGCTGATTCACAACCTGGCTGACCGCGAAGTGCTGATCTTGCGCAATCACGGCGCGCTGTGCGTCGGACGCACCGTCGGTGAGGCCTTTAACTGGCTGCACCGGCTCGAGCTGGCCTGTCGCTCACAACTGGCGGCAATGGCTTGCAACAGCCCGTTCCAGCCGGTGTCGACCGAGGTGCTTGAAGCAACCTGGAACAACTATCAACCGACTACCCGGCGACCCTACGGCCTGATGGAGTGGCCGGGGCTGTTGCGCAAACTCGACCGGCTCGATGCGTCGTTCCGTACCTGAGGGTTCAAGCCGGGGTCAAGCGTAACGGCAAGCTGGCCAAGGCCCGTAAGGTATTGTTCAATCGCCGCACCGGCGTACCGACAATGTCAATACTCGCGACCTTCCGGGCCAGCGCCGACAGTATGAATTCACCCTCCATGCGCGCCACTACCTGACCGACGCAGGCATGAATACCGGTGCCAAACGCGACATGGCCGACCACTCGACGCTCGATGTTGAATTGATCGGCCTGTGGCCATTGCAAGGGGTCGCGGTTGGCACCGCCGAGGAAGGTAATGATCTTGCTGTTAGCGGGAATTGCCACGCCGGCCAGCTCGGTGTCGTGCGCTGCGGTTCGAAAAAAGGTCTGCACCGGCGACTCGAAGCGCAACACTTCTTCAAAGGCCTGGCGCGCACGGTTC
Source organism: Burkholderiales bacterium (assembly GCA_031415535.1). Classification (GTDB taxonomy): domain Bacteria; phylum Pseudomonadota; class Gammaproteobacteria; order Burkholderiales; family Burkholderiaceae_E; genus JANLTP01. Next base: position 14,228 of record JANORY010000774.1, read on the forward strand.
GGATCGGCGCGCAGCTTGGCATATTGTTCGGGATGCTGCGCCAAACACAGCAGCGCATTGCCGAGCCCGTTGACCGTGGTATCAACGCCGGCCGACAGGAACGAGCGGACCAGAAGCGGTGCTTCCTCCTGAGTAATCTCGCCGGCATCGGCCGCCTGGTAGATCAGATCGCCGAGGCCGCCGGGGCGCAAGGCGCTGCGCGCGCAGTGCTCCATGATCCACTGCGTCACCGGCTTGATGTTTTCGGCGGCGCGCCGCAGTAATTCATTCGGGGGGCCAAACGAATTAAAGATCATGTCGCCATAAACCAGCAGATTGGCGCGGCCGACTTCGTCGAGCCCGACCGCATCCGGAAAAACTTTCAGCGGGTAGACTTCGGCCAGCTCTTTGGCACCATCAATCTCGCGCGCCTCGAGCAGCCGTTCAACCAGGCTTTCGGCTTCGGCGGCGAAGCCGGCGCGCAATTGTTCCACCGATCGCGGCGACAAAATACGCGCCAACACATTGCGCGCTTTGCCATGTGCCGGCGGATCGGCTTCGAGAATCAGACTTTTCGGCCGAAACGGCGCTTCCTTGTTGAAATTGGCCAGTCCGACGCCGGCCGAAGATATGAACACCGAATGATTTTGTAACACCGCACGCACCTCGTTATGCCGCGCCGTCGCAAACAGGTCATAGGGTTTGAGCTTGACCACCGCGCCAGCGTCGCGAAGCTGGCGGTGCATGGGGTAGGGGTCGGTCAAATGCTCGGTATTGAACGGATCGATATCGAGTTCGGGCGCCGATAGGGTCATAACAACTCCGCTGAAAACCTAAATGAATGATTGATCAATCAAGAGTCAAGAGTCGGTTTGGGGGCCGGCCTGCGGTGTCTGGATGCCCAGATAACTGTCGATCACCTGGCGGTGCACCAGCAACTCGCTGGCCGGGCCCTGCAGCGCCACCTCGCCGTTTTCGAGCACGTAACCATAGTCAGCCAATTGCAAGGCGGCGCGCGCATTTTGCTCCACCAACAATATGCTGATGCCTTGGCCACGCATTGCGACAATGGTCTGAAAAATGTCGCGCACAATTTTCGGTGCCAATCCGAGGCTCGGTTCGTCGAGCATCAGCAGACGCGGCTTGGCCATCAAGGCGCGGCCAAAGGCCAACATTTGCCGTTCGCCGCCCGACAAGGTTCCGGCCAATTGCCGGCGTCGCTCCTTCAGGCGCGGAAACATCTGAAAAATCGACTCGAGGCTTTGATCCAGACCGCGCTCACCCCGTCGGTAACGCGTCAGCGCACCGAGTTCAAGATTGTTTTGAACCGACATCTCGCCGAACAACTCGCGTTTCTCGGGCACCAGCGACAAGCCATTGGCAACCCGTTCTTCAACCGTCACAGATTGCTGCTCGACGCCGTTGATCCGGATACTGCCCTGTGAGGGCAACAATCCCATGATGGCGGCCAGCAAGGTCGTCTTGCCGGCACCGTTCGGGCCGACCACGGTGGCGATCGAACCGGCGTTTAATTGCAGAGAAACCTGATGCACGGCCTCGACCTTGCCATAGGCCACGCACAGCGCGCTGACCTCAAGCAGCGGCGTTGCTGCCGCAAGGTCGGCAATGCCGCGGCGAATCACGCTGCTGCCGTCATTTGCGCTGCGGGCGTTCAAGGCGCTCATGCGTGCTCCTCATTTAATCCGCCCAGGTAGGCATCGCGCACCGCCGGATTCTGCTGAATGTCATAAGGTTTTCCTTCGGCGAGTTTTTCGCCGAAATTCAACACCAGCAGTCGGTCGGTCAGGCCCATGACAAAATTCATATCGTGTTCGACCAGCAAGATGCTCATGCCTTCTGCGCGCAACTGCGTGAGCAGGCGCGCCAGATCACGTTTCTCCTGGTAGCGCAGTCCGGCCGCCGGCTCATCGAGCAATAACAAAATCGGATCGGCGCACAAGGCCCGGGCGATTTCAACAATCCGCTGCTTGCCCAGCGGCAAGCTGCCGGCGGCCTCGTACTGATGTGCCTCCAGCCCGACCCGGCGAATCTGTTTCGCCGCTTCGCGACGCAGCGCCACTTCTTCATTTCGATCCAGACCCAGGCAGGTCGCCACCATACCGGCCTGGCCGCGTAGAAAACCACCCAACATGACATTTTCGAGCACACTCGACTGGCTCAGCAGCTTGACATGCTGAAAGGTCCGAGCGATGCCCAGCCGAGCGATTTCGTCAGCATTTCTGCCGTTGATCGCCTGACCGTTAAATCGGATCGAACCGGCGCTCAACGGCGCGTAACCGCTGATGAGGTTGAACAAGGTACTTTTGCCGGCACCATTAGGTCCGATCAAGCCGAGAATGGCACCACTCGGCATATCGAAGCTGACCTGATTCACGGCCACCACGCCACCGAATTGTTTGACCGCGTTGTTGACCGATAACAGCGCGCGGACTTCGCGCTTGAGCGAGCTGCTTTGGGCGGCGTGCTCAAAGCGCTGGGTCGTAGCCCGCATTGCCAGCCCGGACTCGCCCTCAATGACCGGCGTCGGCGCCGCCGGCAAGAGTCGGCGGATCCACGGCCACAAACCATCGCGCGAACGCTGCAACAAAATGATGACCAGAATGCCAAACACGATCAATTCATAAGGCCCGCTCTGACCGGTCAGCCCGAGCAAGCCAACTTGCAAAAGCTCTTTGAACACGGTGATTGAAAATGCACCGAGCACCGCGCCCCAAACACTGCCAGCACCACCGACCACCGCCATGAACAAGTATTCAATGCCCTGATTCAACGAGAACGGCGTCGGGTTAATGAAGCGCTGCATGTGTGCGTACATCCAACCAGAGAGCGCCGCCAATAGCGCCGCCAAGACAAACACCTGGATCCGCAGGCGTGCCGGGTTGACACCAAAGCTCGACGCCATCGGGGCCCGCGCCTTTAAGGCACGGATTGCTCGTCCGAGCCGCGAATCGAGCAAATTGCCGCAAGCCCACAACGCCAGCAGCACGAGTATCCAGATCAGATAGTAAAAATGGCGCAGATCACGCAACTCGAACGCCCCAATGCTCAACGCCGGCAGATCGCTCATACCGCCAAATCCGCCGAGCTGCGGTACCGTGCCAAATAGATAATAAAGACTGATGCCCCAAGCGATCGTTCCGAGCGGCAGGAAATGGCCACTCATGCGCAGCGTAATGGCACCAATCAACCAGGCCGACAACCCAACCAGCAGCAGTGCAACCAACAACGTGAGCCAGGGCGACAGTGCGAACTGCAGAGATAAATAGCCACTGGTGTAGGCGCTGATGCCAACGAAGGCAGCTTGACCGAATGAGGTTTGGCCGGCGACACCGGTCAGCAGCACCAGGCCGAGCGCAACCAGCGAATACAGTCCGATGTAGTTCAGAAGGGTCACGTAGTACTGCGGCAGCAGTAACGGCAGAATCGCCAGCAACACTGCGATCGCCAGGCCCGGCCAGGAGATTCCACGACCCATCATCATCATCACTGAAGCTACTCCTCTTCCTCGTGATGTACGGTGGTCAGCGACAACCAGATCAGCACCGGAATAATCAGCGTGAAGACGATCACCTCCTTGTAGCTGCTGGCCCAGAACGACGAGAATGATTCGAGCAAGCCGACCAGAATCGCACCCAGCGCGGTCAGCGGATAACTCGCCAGCCCGCCAATAATCGCGCCCACAAAACCCTTCAGTCCGATGATAAATCCGCTGTCGTAATAGATCGTCACCAGCGGGCCAATCAAGACACCCGAGACGGCACCCAGAAACGCTGCGAAAGCAAACGTCATCAGGCCTGCGCTGGTCGGCGAAAAGCCGACCAGGCGCGCACCGATCCGGTTAAACGCAGTGGCGCGCAACGCTTTGCCATACAAGGTGTAGCCAAAGACGAGGGCCATGCCGATGATGAGCACTATCGTGACCGCAAATATGTACAGTGCCTGTCCGGCAATCTTGATCGAACCCAGCGTCAACGAGGCATCGGTGAACGGCGGGGTTTTGAATCCTTCGGCGCCAAAGAACACCAGTGCCAGGCCGGCCAGCGCAAAGTGCAGCGCGACCGATGCGATCAGCAACACCAACACCGAGGCATCGGCGAGCGGCTGATACACCAGCCGGTACAACAGTGGTCCCATCGGCGTGATCAATGCAATGGTCAACAGAACGTCAACTAGCAGTGGCAATTCGCGCGCTGCCAGTCCCCAGGCAATCATCACCAGGATCAGCGGCAGGATCAGAATTCGAAACAGCCGCCAGGGCAATTCGGCAACGGTCTTGCGGCGAACACTATCGTAAGTCTCAACCGCCGCAACGGCCAGCGCAATGCACAGCAGCAACCAGACCGAACCGGGCAGCTTGTTGGCTTGCAGCATGGCGAGGGTCAGCGCACCAAACGTGACGAACTCGCCCTGCGGCACAAAAATCACCCGCGTTACGGCAAAAACCAACACCGTGGCAATGCCCAGCA
>JANORY010000775.1:0-2839 GCA_031415535.1 Burkholderiales bacterium
GCCGTCGCCGGTGATCACCAGCACCGATTTTTCCGGTTGGGCGAGCGCCAGGCCGAGTCCCAGCGGCGCCGCACCGCCCATGGCACCCCAGAGGTAAAAGTTCTCGTCGCGATCACCGGCCGCGAACACGTCGTAGGATGCCGAGCCGAGTCCGGTGACCACCAGTGCGTTTGGCAGTGCACTCAATAGTTTGGCAACAAACTCGCGCCGATCGACCTTGCTTTTGCTCATTACTTGCGCGCCCATTGCTTGCGCCTCCATTACTTGCGCCCCCATTTTTTGCGCCCGATCAAGTTCTGCCCGAGCAGCACGGCGACCCGCTCGCCAGCCTCGAATGCAGCATCAAAACCGGCCCTAACAATGTCCTCGACCTGGCTCGGGTCGGACGCTCGAAGCACGGTGATGCCCATCAGTTCGAGTGCGCCCTGAGTGGCTCGCCCCATCGGCCCTTGCCAGGGGTTGAAGTCAGCATATTCACCGCGCATGGTGACCAGCGTCAGGAACGGGAAGTTGCCACTGCTCAACAGCGAGAACATGTTCACGCAGTTGCCAACACCGCTGCTTTGCATCAGCAGCACGGCGCGCTGGCCACCGAGCCAAGCACCGCAGACCAGGGCAACACCTTCTTCCTCGGTGGTGAGGACCACATCTTGAATTTCCGGGTCGGCGATGGCGCTGCGAATGACATGCGCGTGTCCGGCGTCGGGTACGTAGGCGATCTGGCGCACACCGCCTTCCTTCAGAACCTTGAAGATGGCTTGTTGCCAGTCAGGTGGTGCAGCGGGTTGAATGTCCATGTAAGTTCAGTCGATCCAGGTGAATTGCTTTGCTGAGGATGGATCATAGAACCTGTCGAGATACATGCAAAATCGGATATCGCGATCAGCCAGTTATCGATAGCAGCCTGTTAAGCCTGCCGCCCGTTCTATCCCTGCCACCCCTGCTACCCCAGAATAGTTTCTGATTGCTGCCATAGCTCTGCGGTCAGACTTCCAGCCGGCTGCGCCCGCGCCAACCGTGATGACTGACCGGCCCAGGCCTGCATGCGGCTCACATCGTTGTTCTTTCTGGCCTGTTGATTCATGGCCGTCGTCAGACCGCGCTGCACGGGATAAGGCGCCGGTCTTGGGACATCAGGCGCAGCCGCCGAGCGCACATAGTCGTTCGCCAAGCCGCGCCCGGCGCGGCCGCTGAACGCGCGCGTCAGTTGCGTCTGCTCAGGCTGCGTATTGGCGAGCGCATCGGCCCACGACGATGCAATACCTGCTTCCGGAGAACGCAGATATCCGGTCCCGATCTGCACCGCGCTTGCGCCCAGCACCAAGGCGGCTGCGATACCGCGCGCGTCGGCGATGCCGCCGGTGGCGATGACCGGCACCTTGACCGCATCGACGATTGCCGGCAGCAAGGCGAACAGGCCGACCTGCCTTTGCTCGGCCATCGCGGCGTCGAATGCGCCACGATGACCGCCAGCCTCCGAGCCCTGAGCGACGATCGCGTCGGCGCCTGCCGCTTGCGCCTCACGCGCCTCGGCAACGGTGGTTGCATTCGCGAACCAGCGGATACCACGCGACTTGAGCTTGGCAACCCAATCGGCTGGGTAAACGCCCATGATCGAGGATACGACTGGCGGCGCGGCTTGCAGCAGCGCTTCGCACTGTGCGGCGAAGTCGGGTGGCGTTGCGTCGCCGGCTGCCTCGGTTACCGGTGGCCCCCATTGGCCAAGGAAGTCGCGAAGCCTGGCCTCATGGACCGCGTCGCGCACAGGTGCCGGATCGGGAATCCAGAGGTTCATCTGGAAGGCGCCGCTACTGGCCGCTCGGAAGTCGGACGCCCATTTGAGGATGTCGGGCGGCGTCAGCAGCAGCGCGCCGCAGGCGCCCATCCCGCCAGCGTTGGCGACTGCTGCAGACAGTGCCGGCGGACAGGCGCCGGCCATGGGTGCGAGCAGAATGGGGAGGCGTAGCCGGTATTGCTCGCAGAAGCGGCGAGTGCGCTCGTTCAGTGTGTCCATAGGTCGAATGCTAGCGCAATTAATCTATTCAAGATAGTGAATAACTGTAGACTGTATATTCTGTAAATGAGAACATCAAGAGTCGCCATGGACCTCGCCGATCTGCAGATCTTCAAGACCGTCGCTGACGAGGGCGGCGTGTTGCGAGCGGCGCGCAAGCTGCATCGCGTGCAGTCGAACGTCACGACCCGGATTCGCCAGCTCGAAGCCTCGCTGGGCGTTGCGCTGTTCATACGCGAGCGGCAGCGTCTGCACCTGTCAGCCGACGGCTTGGTGCTGCTCGGTTATGCGCGCCGGCTGCTGGCGCTGGCCGACGAGGCGCGGCAGGCCGTGACGAACAGCGTACCGAGCGGCCTGCTGCGCATGGGTTCGCTCGAAGCCACGGCCGCGAGCCGGCTACCGGCACTGCTCGACGCTTTTCATACGCAGTATCCGGACGTGCGCATCGAACTTCGCACGGGCACCAACGACCAACTGCTGCAACTGCTGGCAGAACGGCAACTCGACGCCGCATTTACGGCCGAGCCGCCGATCGATCCCGAACTCGCTCACGAACCGGCATTCGGTGAACGGCTGGTGCTTATCAGCCCGGCTGCACACCCGCCGATCTCGCGTGCCTCGCAGGTTGCGTCGGCGTCGTTGATCGCCTTCCCGAGCGGTTGCGCCTATCGCCGCGTGCTGGAGCGATGGCTGGGCGTCTCAGGTCTGCAGACCCGGCGTGTGCTCGAGCTCCATTCGTATCATGCCATCGTTGCCTGTGTGGCTGCCGGCACGGGCCTGGCGATCGTTCCCGAGTCGGTCCTCGAGATTGTGCCTGATGCGCCG
>JANORY010000776.1:0-2668 GCA_031415535.1 Burkholderiales bacterium
CGGGATTGCTTCGACACGGTAATTACCGTGGGCGTCTGTTGTTTCGAGCAATAGCACCTTCCCGAGACGAACCAGCCTGTTCAAGCGCCTTTGATGCGAGCGCGGCAACACAGGTGTTTTCCGATTGGCCCGGTTCATTCCGCAGCCCTCGCCTGTTCGCGGAGTTCGGTGGGCATACCGTCGTCAGGGTGTGGGTACAGATCGGGGCGTATTTGATGAGGCGTTTTGCACCACTTTGTCAGCTCACAAAATTTCAACACTTGGCCGTCTGGTACGCGTCCCTTGTGTTTCGCAAGCCCCCATGCCGTCTGATAACCCAAAAGGGCAGCGGCCTTCGATTCACTGCCGATTGACTGGCATGCCTCGACGTAGTGTTCATTTACCGGAGAAAGAGTTTTATGTGTCATTTCGAAATCTACTTTGTGTAGCACTATATGCTACTCAAAATAGAAGTGCAACCCCCAGTTCCCAGCGATAAAATTCTACATATGGTAGAAAACGACAAAGCACAGGTCATTCGATACCCCGACTTTGCAATCCGGGTTCAACAGTTTGCTGAGCCTGCTGGCGTTGATACCGCAGCCATACGCAAGCATTTAAACGTCACACCAGAAATGGCGCGGCGCTACTGGCTTGGCATCTCAAAGCCGGAAGACGAAAAAATGCGCCTGCTTGCTGAACTTCTGAATACCACGCCCGCCGAGCTCGACTGGGGCGAATATCCGAAGGGCGGAGCGACGCCAACACGGTTTGACATTAATGAGCCACTGACGGGCTATCACATGCTGCGATGGTACGAAGATGTACGCTTGTCCGCCGGGCATGGCACGCACAATACGGGCCATAAGGCACCCGAACTCGTTCCAATTCCGAAGTGGATGTTACCGGCGGATATCGATCCCGCCGATATCGTTGTCGTGCAGGTGAAGGGTGACTCGATGCGAGGGAAACTCGACGATGGCGATTATGCGTTTGTGAATACCCGCGACAAGAAATTTCGCGATGGCAAGGTGTATGCATACAACCACGGCGATAGCACCAAAGTGAAGTATTTTCACACGCGGATCGGCGGCGGCCTCTTGATCCGGTCTGAGTACCGTGAAAAATATCCGGATGAAGTGGTGGCGCCGTACGACATGGACGCCATGGATATCGTCGGGCGCGTGCTGAACGGATGGTTCAGCCTCTAGCCATGTGGACATTCATCGGCGTTGTGGCCCTGTGCGTTACCGCCTACCTGATCATCAAGGCGAATAGCACCAGTCGCGACGACAGTCGCATATCGGCAACTGAGGCCGATGACCAGCCGGAAGAATACCAGCACCGATCGAAGATCGCGCCCGGCGAGATGAAGGAAATCTACCCGGTCGTCACGCAACTGGACCTCGACTACATCGCATCCAGCGACGACGCCCCGCACAGGCGCATCACAACTCAGCATTATTCGCCAGATCCGCCAGGCTACATTTTTGCGTGGTGCCATTTGCGCGACGACGAACGCACGTTTCGATTAGACCGCATTCGAAGCGCGGTCGCGTTGGACTCTGGCGAAGTGATCAACGATGTAGGCAAATATTTAACCGCGCTATACGAAAAAAGCCCAGCCGCCGTGTGGCGGATGTTGCTCGCGGAGCATCTTCTGGCCCTGCGAGCGCTCGTGTTCATCGCCAAGTCCGACGAGACCTTTACCACCAAAGAGCGCGACATTCTTTTGCTATACGTGCAGCTCCTGGTAGGCCGGGCCGATTTAACAAGACCCGAACTGATCAAGGCGCTGAAAAGTCTACCTGATACCAACCTAAAGGCATTTCAGCAGGTTTGCTCGCAGCTTGCGCATTACCCAACCGCGTATCGTTCAGCGCTGCTGGAGACCGCCCAATCGATAGTCAAAAGCCAGCGAACTATTGAACCACAGGAGCAGGAGGCGTTTGATTTTTTAGTCAAGAAAATAGGTCACCCGTAAACTGTTCCACGTGAAACTACATAAAGTAGTTGACAGCCTGCTACTCTAAGTAGCATTATGCCTCCATCCCGCCACCCGGCGGCCAATGGAGGCAACATGGAAGCAATCGCAGAAACCGCCGCACCAGCGCCGATCAGCTCGGCCAACGGCCAGGCAACACACCCCGCCACATCCCCCGCCACCCCACTCTTTTTCAAACTCGGCCAACCCTACCCCGAACACGGCGGCGTTTACGCTGGCATCGTCCGCGCACCCGCCGGCCAAAATGACTGGCACTTGTTTGTGCCGACCGACCCCGCCGCCGAATTTGCCGCGCTCGCATGGGGCGGCCATGGCCACCGCGAAGAATCCGCCGACGACAAGAACGACGGCCTGGCCAACACAATAGCGCTGGTCGCAGCGGCGCACGCACACCCCGCCGCCGAAGCCTGCCGCGCGGTCGTCATCGGCGAACACGCCGACTTTTACCTACCAGCGCAATGCGAACTGGCCATCTGCTTCGCCAACGTGCGCGAACTCTTTGAAAAGACCTGGTACTGGTCGTCCACGCAGTACGCCGGCAATCACAGCTACGCGTGGGGCCAGGGCTTCGTCAGTGGCAGCCAGGGCAGCAACGGCAAGGACTACGAAGGCAGGTGTCGCGCCGTCCGCAGATTAGTCATTCAGTAATTTATTCATTTTTTTCGGGAGAAAAAATGGCTCAGG
>JANORY010000777.1:0-9410 GCA_031415535.1 Burkholderiales bacterium
TGAGCAATCCGGCAATTCTCGATCGCGACGGCCAGGAGATTCCCGAAGGCTTGCTCGATGCCATGTGTACGGTACTGATCGCCCTGCACGATCTGCGCAAACAGAGCGGCGCGCGCAATTCAATCAAAGGCTCGATCTACATCGTCAAGCCGAAGATGCACGGCGCCGAGGAAGTGGCATTCGCCGACGAGATCTTCACGCAGGTGGAGTTGGCGTTGGGCCTGCCGGCATACACCGTGAAGATCGGTATCATGGATGAAGAACGTCGCACCACGGTCAATCTGAAAGAGTGCATTCGCGCCGCCAAACATCGGGTGGCCTTCATCAACACCGGTTTTCTGGATCGTACCGGCGATGAAATTCACACCTCGATGCAGGCCGGCGCGATGGTTCGCAAAGCCGATATGAAGTCGCAAGCCTGGATCGGTGCTTATGAACTCTGGAACGTGGATGTCGGCCTCGCCTGCGGTCTGGCCGGTCGCGCTCAAATCGGCAAAGGTATGTGGGCTATGCCGGATCTGATGGCCGCCATGCTCGAGCAAACAATCGGCCATCCGAATGCCGGTGCCAATTGCGCGTGGGTCCCGAGCCCAACGGCTGCCACCTTGCATGCGACGCATTATCATCAGGTTGATGTTGGCCAGCGACAGACCGAGATTGCGCGCCACGGTGCACGCGCCAAGCTGGACGACATTTTGTCGATTCCGGTTGCCAGGAGCGCCGATTGGGCAGATCAGGACATCACTGCCGAACTCGAGAATAACGCGCAAGGTATTCTGGGCTACGTCGTGCGCTGGGTCGATCAGGGCGTTGGCTGCTCGAAGGTGCCTGACATCAATAACGTCGGGCTGATGGAAGACCGCGCCACCTGCCGTATCTCGTCACAACATATCGCCAACTGGCTGCTGCACGGCGTCGCCTCCCGAGAGCGCGTGATGGAGGTCATGAAACGCATGGCTGCTGTGGTCGATAAACAGAACGCCAGCGACGCTGCTTATCGGCCGATGGCCCCCAGCTTTGACGGACAGGCGTTTGCCGCCGCCTGCGATCTGGTCTTCAAGGGTGTCGAACAACCGGCGGGATACACCGAGCCGATACTGCATGCACGCCGGTTGCAACTAAAGGGCAGCAGCGCCTCAACCTGAGGAATCTCGAGCATGACAAATCGATGATGCTGCTGAAGGAAAGGGTGGTGGTCATTACCGGTGCCGCCTCTGGCATTGGTAAAGCGTTGGCGCTCGGTTGTGCGCAGCGCGGCGCAAAGCTGTTACTGGCCGATCTCGATGCGAGCGGCCTGCACAGCATCGCCGAATCGCTGCGTGCGGCGGGCACCACTTGCCATGAACTAGTCACCGATACCGGCAATGAAGCGGCGATTCATGCGCTGGCCACCGAGTGCGCAGGCGTTTATGGCGCGGCCGATGTGCTCATCAATAACGCTGGCGTTGCACTCGTCGCGCCAATAACCAGCGCTAGCACGGCCGATGCACAATGGCTGATGAACATAAACTTCTGGGGCGTGGTACACGGCTGTCGGGCGTTCTTGCCGCAGCTTCTTACCCGGCCGGAAGCGGTGTTGGTCAATATCTCGAGCATCTTCGCCATGATCTCGATGCCAACCCAGGGCTACTACAACGCCTCGAAGGCGGCGGTTCGGGGCTTCTCCGACGCCCTGCGTGAAGAATTGCGTGACGGGCCAGTAAGGGTGTTGTGTGTCCACCCGGGCGGCATCAAAACCAATATTGCGAACCAGGCAAAAGTGGTCGATTTGGGCGGTATTGCAGCCAACCCCGAACAAATGCGCGCTGACTTTTTGCAAGCTGCCATCACCACGCCGGATGAAGCGGCACGCGTTATTCTGAAGGCCATCGAGCGCGGCCAAACGCGCTTGCTGATCGGGCGTGATGCGAAGATCGCCGATCTGTTGTATCGCTTTGTACCTGCCCGTGCTTCACAGTGGATTACCCAGCTTGCGCGTCGGCAACAGCGCCGGCGCGCGTTGAGAGACGGGCATTGACCGACGTGCGCTAATCGACGCTCATCAACCGACGCTCATCAACCGATATGCCGAAATCATTAATTCGTAGCACTCTGTTTTTGGGCGGCCTGCTGCTGATGGCCGCTGGGTTGGGTATCGGACTTGATCTGTGGGGTGGTCGTGCCCTCTGGCCTTGGCCCGACGGCCGGCTCAGCTATATTTTTGTTGCATCAATCCTGTTGGCCGAAGCAACCGTCATGCTCTGGCAAGCGAGCACGCTGGAGTTATCAGCGGCCAAAGGCGGAGCAGTTGGATTTTTAGCGATGAACCTGTGCCTTGCAGCATTCATGTTCAACCGCTTCGCCGCCAAGCCCGAGACGATGGTTCTGGTGTGGGCCGTGGTTTGTACGGTTCTGGCCTGTTCGTCGGTCATCCTGTTACTGCAACCGGCCGATCGATTTCCGAGTCATGACACAAGACCGACGCCGCCAATTGTTCGCTGGTCGTTTCTGGTGTTCGCCGGTGCCCTTTTTACCGCGACCGTTATGCTCTTTCTGAAGATGCCGATCATATTTCCCTGGCCCTTGAAACCCGAGTCTTCGGTGGTATTCGGTTTTCTGTTTCTGGCGTCAGCGGTCTATTTTTTTGATGGATTTTTGCGCCCGACCTGGGCCAACGCAAAAGGTCAATTGCTGGGATTTCTGATTTACGATTTAGTCTTGATTGCGCCCTGGGTTGCTCATTTTCCAAAATCTTCGGGTGGCTTCCGAATCAGCCTGAGCATTTATCTCCTCGTATTGGTTTGGAGCGGCGTGCTGGCGATCTACTTTCTATTCCTGAATCCGCAGACCCGACTTCAGTTGCAGCCTACTGCTGAACGAAAATTTAAACCATGAACATCACCATTCTCGATGACTATTTCGACACGCTGCGCAATCTGCCGTGCTTTGCCAAGTTGGCCGGTCACTCGATAACCGTCTGGAATGATCATATTCAAGACACTGACGCACTCGCCGAACGCCTGCAGGGTACCGAGGCGCTGGTACTGATTCGCGAGCGCACTCAAATACGCGCGCCCTTGATCAAACAACTTCCGAAGCTTCGACTCATCAGCCAACGCAGTGTTTATCCGCATATTGATGTCGACGCCTGCACCGAAGCTGGCATTATTATTTCGTCGGAGATGCATGCCGGCACGCCGTCGTACGCGGCGGCTGAGTTGACCTTTGGCCTGATTCTGTCGGCGGCGCGGCAAATACCGCAGCAAATGGCAGCCCTGCGCTCTGGTCGATGGCAAATCGGCGTCGGCGACACGCTGCGCGGCAAGACTCTGGGCATTTACGGTTACGGCAGAATCGGCAAAGCGGTAGCGGAGTACGGACGCGCCTTTGGCATGAACATTTTGATCTGGTCACGTGAAGCCTCAAGAGACGCTGCACGGGCCGACGGTTATGAAGTCGCCGCCAATAAAGAGGCGTTCTTCAAAAACTGCGACGTGTTGTCTTTGCACATGCGCTTAGTCAAGGACACCCGCGGCATCGTCAGCGCCGACGATCTCGCCAGCATGAAGCCGACCGCGATGCTGGTTAACACCAGCCGTGCTGGCCTGATCGTACCCGGCGCCCTGGTCAGCGCCTTAAAGGGCGGACGTCCCGGCGCGGCCGCCGTCGACGTATTTGAGGACGAGCCCTTGCGCAACACCCAGGACCCGTTACTGCTGCTGGATAACGTGGTCTGCACGCCGCACATTGGTTACGTGACCCGCGACGAATATCAACTGCAGTTTTCGGATATCTTTGATCAGATCGTGGCCTACGCGCGGGGTACGCCAATCAACGTGATTAATCCAGCAGTGCTGACACGACAAGTCGATCGGTGACTTACGGGTCGATAGTTATGACGATCGCATACGCAAGCGCGAGCAGCACAATTCCTGGGACCCGCACTAGGCCTGCGCTTGCAGCCCTCGAAGAATGAGTGCAAACTGGCAAGAACGAATTCAGCGTATACGTTTACCGCTAGTCCATCCGAATAGCGCTCAAAATATAAAACTCAGGGAGACAACCCAATGAAAACGTTTGTTCGTTTGGCCTGCTTCGGTGTGGCCGTTGCCGTCCTGCCCCTACAGAGTGTTCACGCCCAAAGCCCAACTGAATTGCGTTACGCTACCAGCGCGCCACCCAATACAGTCTGGGCCATGCAGGTTGAACGTATGGTGAAGATCGTTGCAGATTCCAGCGGCGGTTCGTTCAAAATCAATGCGTTCCTGAACTCGCAGCTCGGTAGCGAGCAAGACACCATCCAGCAGGTCGCGCGCGGCCGCATTGACATGGGTGGTTATTCGGTCGCTGCCGTTGCGCTGCTGGTGCCAGAACTAGCGTTAATGACCATGCCGTTTCTGTTCAAGAATAGCGTAGAGCAGGATTGTGTCTATGACAATCACATAACCAAAGTCGCCACCGAGTTGCTGGCCAAAAAGGGAGTTCAATTTTTGAGCTGGTCACACGTTGGCGTGTCGCACATCATTGGCAAGAAGCCCTACGTCAAGCCCGAGGAACTCAGTGGACTAAAGGCGCGCTCTTCGCCGACCAAACTCGCCCCGTACATGTGGTCAGGATTTGGTGCCAATCCAAATCCTATGCCAGTCACCGAATGGACGGCGGCGCATCAGTCCGGCCTGGTTGATGTGGCCGATTCCGGCATGACCTTTTACATGTTTAGCGGCTTGAACAAGGTGGCACCGGTCGTTACCTTGACCGCGCACGTCGACGCAGGCGGCATTGTTGTAGTCAATAAGGCAGCGTACGACAAGTTGTCCGACGCCAATAGAAAGTCCCTTGAAAAGACCGCTACCGAGGCACCCCCAGCGCTGCTGCGCAAGGAAGTGCGCGAGTTCGAAACCAAGCTCGCCGGGATGCACAAATCGGCTGGTGGTGCTTTGGTGGAGCTGACTCCGGAGCAACGTGAAGTCTGGCGCAAAGGCATGACCGCAGCCTGGCCAAAAATGGTTGAGGCGATTGGTGGTGAATCAAACACGCTTTGGAAGGTGATACAGGACGGCATCAAGGCCTGCGCAAAGTAAATTTGATCTTTGTCGCCGAACATTGATGATATGTCCGACTCGTTTGGGAGACGTTTCCTAGAGCGCTGGCACCAAGCGGAATGCTGGATCGCGGTCGCCTGCTTTACCTTCATTGCCGGCATCATGCTGACTGACGTGCTGCTGCGTGAGTTGATCGGGCCGGTCATTCGACTGTTTGGGCGCGACCCGGGTGCGATGGGTATTTTTGCAGCACAAAAGTTATCCGTCTTTGCACTCGTGGTCGGCAGCTTCGCCGGCATCGGTATTGCGACCGCCACCGCCAGTCACCTGGTGCCTCGGGTCGGCTTCAGTTGGATTCCCGAACGACTGGTGCCGGCCATGGATCGCCTTGCTGATTTCCTGACCGGTCTGTTTTTGCTGGCCGTCACCTGGTATGGCTACACGTTCGTACTGTCTTCCAAAGCAACTGACCTTCGTGCTCCGGTACTGGATTGGGCGGTGTGGCCGTTTCAACTGGCCATTCCCTTAGGGTTTTTATCCGCCGCAGTGCGCTACTTCTTTTATTCGGCACAACCTGAGCTGAAGCCCTTGCCGCCGGAATTTCAAGAATGACCATTCTCCTGCTGGTCTTGATGATCTTCGGCGGGCTATTTTTGCGTCAACCCTTGCTGGTCATTTTGCTGGCCGTCACGGCAGGTATTCACGGCTTCTACGGTCGCGGTAATTTCGAAGACATTATTGAAGACATGTGGGTCGGACTCGACAAGGAAGTGATCTTGTCGATTCCCTTGTTCATTCTGTGCGGCAACGTCATGACGCGCGGTTCAATCGCGCAACGACTGATCGGCATTCTGGAGTCGTTGACGCGCCCGCTACCCGGTGGCATGGCGGTCGCAACCGTCTTGTCCTGCGCCGTGTTCGCCGCCATTTCCGGCTCGTCGATCGTCACCATGCTAGCGATTGGTTCGGTCATGTATCCGGCCATGCGGCAAGCCGGTTATGACCTGAAATTTTCATTGGGATCAGTCATGGCGGGCGGCACGCTCGGCATCATCATCCCACCGTCGATACCCATGATCATCTACGGTCTGGTCACCGAAACATCGATTACCGATCTGTTCGCGGCCGGTTTTGGCCCCGGCATTCTGTTGACCATCGTATTGTCGATCTATGCGATCTGGTTCAACCGCAAGATGCCGTCCCTGCCTTTTAAATGGGCGCTGTTTGTGACTGCGTTCAATCGCGGCATTTGGGCGCTGATGATGCCGGTCATTCTTCTGGGAGGTATTTATTCCGGTTACTTCACCGCGACCGAGGCGGCTGCAGTGGCCTTGGCTTATGCCCTGGCGGTCGAAATTTTTGTGCACCGGGAACTGAAGATCAGCGACTTCTACCATGTGGTGCTGGAGACTTCGAAGCTCAGCGGCTCGTTGTTTCCGGTGCTCGCGGTGGCCCTGAGCTTGAACATTCTGCTGACCGAACACCGCGTCCCACAAGCCATGGTCACGGTCATGCAGGAGTACATCACCAGTCCCTTGGTGTTCATGCTGATGGTCAATGCCCTGTTGCTGGTGGTGGGCTGCCTGATGACCACCGGCGAGGCGATTCTCATTCTCGCGCCCTTATTGGCACCGATGGCGGCCGCCTACGGCTACGACAAGGTCTTGTTCGGCATCATCATGATCCTGAACCTTGAGATCGGCTACCTGACGCCGCCGGTCGGCCTGAATCTGATTGTCGCGATGACCGCATTCAAGCAGCCGTTTGGTCTGCTCTGCAAGGCGGCGGTGCCGTTTATCATTCTGATGATATTTTGCTTAGCCATCGTTGTCTGGCAACCCTGGATTGCCATGTACCTGGTCAACGGCAAGTTCTAAGAGTCAAACAGGCCCGCGCGCTGGCCTGTTTGGCTCCTATTGAAGCACCTTCGAGGGGTCGGCAAACAAGCCCCAGACCCAGCGCTCCGAGTCGACATATTTGCGCCAGACGGTATTAACTTCCTCCAGCGTCATCGCCGCAATCCGGGCGTCGTTCTCCAAAATGATGGTGTATGGCCAATCGAGCTCCTGGTAGGTCGACATGACACCCAACAGCCATTCATCGTTGCTGCGTACCCGCCGACGTTCAGCGAGTTGTTGCGCCCGTTGCCGCTCAAGCTGTGCCACGGTGAAACCGTTTTTCAGGCTGCGCGCAAGTTCCTCCCGCAGCAAGGCTTCGGCACGGAGCAGATTCGACGGCGCGACATCGGCATGCAGAACAACGCTGGCCCGCGCGTCTCGCAGATCGGCGTTAAAGCGAGCATTGACGCTGTAGCTCAAGCCCTCTTTTTCGCGCAAGCGCTCGAACAAGGCCGCACCCAGCATGCTGGTCGCCATTTGCATGGGCCAATAGTCACGATCGTCTTGTTTGATCGGCGCTTGCAGATAGGCATCGATCGATGCGTTCGATTTATCCGGCGTATCGTAGCGCAGGCGTGCTGGCTGACGAGCAACCAACGGCTTGGCTATGCGTTCATAAGCGCTCGGTGCCTTCCAGGCATCGAAGTGCTGAACGAGTAAACCCTGTACCGCCGTGGGCGATACCGGACCGACCACCGCAACCAACGCCTGCTGGGCACCGACATGACTTGCATAAAACTGCTTGACGTCAGCAAGCGCGAGCGACTGAAGATTAGTCAAATTCTGCTCCAGCGTCGGGGCATGACGCGGATCGCCGCTCGCGTAGGTATCACCGTAGCGTGCAAACTCGTTACGCACGCGCGTGCTGGCGTCCTGACTGGCACCGATCGCCGCAGACACGGCTGACGCCTTAAGTTCTTCAAACTTGTCGGCCGGAAAATCTGGCTCCTTGAGCACGCGCGCAAGCAAGGCGATAGCCTCCGCCAATTGCTCTTTTTTCACCACCAAGCGGGCCGACCCACCTTCGGCTGACGTGTTGATCTGCACGGTGGCACCCAACTTCAGCAACGCAGCATCGATCTGCGATTGGCTCAGGCCACCAGCACCGCGCCGTAGCATGGGTGCGAGCATACTGGCAGCGGTCGCGCGGCGATCAAGCGAGGCCAATGATCCAAACCGAAAGCTCATCAGCAGATTGACATAATCTCCCCGCACCGCCTTTTCGACGACGCTTAAACGAACACCGCCCGGCGTCACCGATCGGATCACCCGTTGTCCCAAAGTCAAGGGGTTGTAGTCAAAGCTGGCAACCGTATCGGTTTGTTCCTTCAGTTGTGCGCCCTGCATGAAGCTGGCGACATCGGCAAACTTCGGTGCCGGCGCACGTTGCGGCGCGGACGTCGGAATCAGATGACCGAAGGTACGGTTATCGCGCAGCAGGTAGGCACGTGCGGCGCGATTGACGTCCTCCAAGGTAATAGTTGAATAACGGTCACGGCTGACAAACAAACTGCGCCAATCGCCTTTGACTTCGGCGGCGGTAGCCAGCGCCGCCACACTTGCTGAACTGGCAAACATCCGCTCAATTCCGACCGACAGTTTGTTGCGAGCGCGTTCAAACTCCGCAGCGCTGACCGGTTCGGCCGTAAGCCCTTCAACCACCTGAAACAAGCGCTCGCGCGTCTTTTCCGCATCAGCCTGCGGACTCAACACGGCAACCGCGCGGAAGGTTCCGCCCTCCTGCAATTGCGGAACACCTACCGAAATCGTGATCGCCAGTTTTGACTCAACCAAGGCCTTGTGCAATCTGCCGTCCGGCGCATCGCCCAACACACTTGCGAGGTTTTGCAGCGGCTCGGAATCCGGGTGAATATCCGGCGGCACATGGTAGGCTGTCAACATGATCTGTTGTGGCGACGCTCGACGCACCACCACGCTGCGCTCGCCATCTTGCGCCGGGTCGAGGGTGTAGCTGGCCGGCAATGGCATTGGCGGTTTCTTCAGGGGCGAAAAAAACCGCGTAATGCTCGCCAGCGACGCGGCTTCATCGAACTTGCCGGCAATCACCAACAAAGCGTTATCCGGACGATAGAACCGTTTGTAGAACGCCTGCAGGTTGGCGATATCAACGTTTTCAATATCGGCGCGGGCACCGATAATGGCTTTGCCGTAGTTATGCCACAAATACGCCGAACTCAGCGTGCGCTCGGTCAACACTTGTACCGGGTTATTTTCACGAATCTCGAACTCATTACGCACCACGGTCATCTCGCTGTCGAGATCCTTGCGCGCGATAAAGCTGTTGACCATTGCATCGGCCTGCCAGCTCAGATACCAGTCGAGATGAGCGGCATCCGGACCAAAGGTTGCAAAGTAGTTGGTTCGATCCTCGGACGTCGTGCCATTGAAGCTGAAACCGCGCCGGCGAAACTCCGACTTCGGATCGGCAGTAGTCGGCGTACCCTTGAAGACCAGATGCTCCAGCAAATGC
>JANORY010000778.1:0-3956 GCA_031415535.1 Burkholderiales bacterium
CGAGAAATGCGCGCATTTCGTTCGAATGTCGGGCGAGCTGGTTCAGATTGTTTCCGATGCCTCGGACGACCGACAGGAGAGAATCGAGGCGACTCGTAAGTTCTGGCGGGACAAGGGCGGCACCATCAACGGACGCGAGCGCACACTGTTTTAGGTGCGTGGTGGGCAGCGTACGAAACGTGGCTGCCGAGCGGTTTATCCGCTCGTACTCGTCCGATGTCAGGGTCACGCTGACGCGACGCACGCCAGCAATCCGCTGATCTTGGCGGAAGCGTTGGAGGTAGTCGGAGCGGTCAGAAGGTGTTAGTGGCTACGTAAAAGCGCGGCTATATGCCGGAGTTGCTACGGTTCTGTCGGCGGTGTGATGATCCGGATTCAGAACGGTTCGTCGGTATCGAACGGGATGAGCAGTTGTCTGGGATCGGTGCGTTGTTGTTGGCAGCGCAGGGCGCGCTGGATGTCGGCGGCGTAGAGGCGCCAGAGTTCATCGCGAACCGAGTCGATCAGCTCGAACGCGGCCAGCGCCTGCTCTGGTGTCCAATGATCGGGTAGCGTCGGCGGGCGCCGGCGTGGTGAGGTCATACCTTTTTGCGCCGCCGCCGCTGCGCCCGCTGCTCGGCGTGCTCCTCAGCTTCCTTGAGCCGATAGGACTGGCCCTCCAGGGCAATGACTTCGGCGTTATGGGTCAGACGGTCCACGAGCGAGACCACGCAGGCGGCGTTCGGGAACACCTCGTGCCACTCGGCAAACGCGCGGTTGGTGGTGATGAGGGTGCTCTTCTTCTCATAGCGCCGGTTGGTCAACTCGAACAACAAGTCGGCATGCCGGTTCGAGTACGAGAGGTAGCCTACCTCGTCCACGCACAGCAAATCGAAGCTGGCGTAGTGGCGCAGGCGCCGGCTCAGAGCCGAGGCACTGTCGAGGGCGGCCAAGTCGCCTAGCAAGGCACCCGCGCTGGCGAACAGTACCGTGTGGCCAGCGATCAGCGCCTGGTAGGCGACGTTGCGGGCGATCGTGGACTTGCCGATGCCGTTGGGGCCGAACAAGATGGCGTTGGCCGTCTCGCTCATGAACTGCAGCTCCATCAGTTCTTCGATCGCCTGGCGGTCGCAGCGGGCGGGCCAGTGCCAATCGAAGTCGGCCAGCGGTTTGAACTGGCCGATGCTCGAGGTGCGCAGGCGTCGCTCCAGACTGCGCCGAGCACGTTCGTTCTCCTCCCAGGCCACCAGTTGAGCCAACCACGGCTCGTCGCAGACCTCCTCCCAGTGGGCCAGCAGTCCCGGCAGGCGCAGGGCTAGCGCGCGTTGGCGAAGCTCAAGCGGATGGGTCGGCGGCGTCGTCAAGCTCGTCGTTAGGGTCGTGGCCAGGGTGCGTGTCATCTCGGGGCTCCGTCAGTCGGTCATAGGTGTTCAGGGCGTGCGGCGTGACGATGACGTCGCGCCGTTGCACGTGTTCGGGCAGCGTCACGACGCTGGCCGGGGGCTGGCCGCGTTCCTCACGCCGGCGCTCCAGCGCCAGGCGCACGGCGTTGGGGTGCGGCACATCGCGCGCCAGCGCCTCCTCGATGGCCTCCTGCAACTCGGCGACGGTGCAGCGCTGGCGCAGGCGCTGCAGCGCCGCGCTGATCGAGCCCAGGTTGTAGCCACGGGTGGCCGCGCGCACCAGCAGCTCACGGATCGCGGGCACCGCGCGGATCAACGCATCGGTGGCGCGGTGCTGGCGGGCGGCGTGTTTGTGATCGAGCAGCGTGGCGATATGCGCGGGGTCCTCGATCTGCGCATCCCGATCGTAGCTGCGCACATGATCGGCCAACACGGTAGTGCCCTCAAGGATGCGCACCCGCTCGGGGTCGGCCAGCACCGTGAGTGTGCGTTGCACATGCGTGTGCGGCACCGAGTAGTCGTTCAGATCGAAGCGGGCGTACGGCGTCTTGCCAATGCTCACCTCGAGCCGCTCGTGCTGGGCAAAGGCGTCGGCCGGCAGGGGCAGCAGCAACGGCTGCTCCTGGGCGAAGGCGCTGGCCACGCTGATCCGGGTGTCCTCGGGACAGGGCCGCTCGCCCGCTTGGCCGGCGCACCAGAGGGCGGCCTGCGCGTTCAAGTCGGCCAGATCCGTGAACGGGCGGGCCGCGAAGAACGCATCGCGAACATAGCGGATCGCCCGTTCTACACGCCCCTTCTCATTACCGCGCGCCACCGCCACCGGACGCGGTTCAAACCGATGGTGGGCAGCAAACGCCAGTAGCGTCGGATTGAATCGGATCGCCTCGTCCTGGCGCTCGAGCACGGCGCTCTTCAGATTGTCGTACAGCAGAACGCGGGCGACGCCACCAAAGGCGGCAAAGGCACCGGTGTGCCCGGCCAGGAAGCTGGCCATGCGCGCGTCCAGGAAGAAGCGCAGATAGAGGGCGCGCGAGTAACTGAGCACCATCACGAAGGCCATCAAAGGGCGGCGCGCCCGCCCGATCACGATGTGGCCAAAATGGGCCCAGTCAGTTTGGGCTTGTTCACCGGGCAGGGTGCGCAGGCGCAGGTACGCCTCGGCGGCTCGCCGGGGCCGCAGCATCGCCACCCGATGGCGTAACTGGCTGGAGCCGCCGCGATAGCCGCGCTCGCGCACCATCACGAACAGGCGGCTGGCGGTGAGCGTCGGGAAGCGCGTGAGGGTCTGCACAATGAACGGCACGTACGGGTCGACCACCGAGACGCGCACCGCGCGGGTGACCGGTGCCAGACCGGCCTGCGCCAGCACGCGCTGCACGGTACCGTAATGCACGCCCAGTTGCGCGGCGATCGTGTTGATGGGCCACTTCTCGACGTGGTGATAGCGCAGGATCTCGGCTTGGCGTTCAGCAGAAATGGTCATCGACGTTCAGGCTCCAAGTGGGCGCCGACCGGCGGGTCGGGCATCGGTGGGTGTCAGCAGCGGACGGTGGCGCACAAAGCCCGTGCGAACCGCACTCGAACAGCGCGCACGGCAGCGAATGCAGCATCGCGCCTCGAAATCCACCGCGAGCGCCTCGCCAACCGCGTTGCTTTGCGGCACCACCGCTTCGATTCGCGGCACCGCCGCCTCGATGGCCAGTAGATCACTGCCCAGCGGTAATGGGGAACCCTGATGCGTCACGATCTTGCAGCGGCTGCGATATCGGCGTGCCCGGGCGGCGTGAGCAAAGCGCCCCGGGCGGCTCGACTGGTAGCGTTGGCCGGCCGCGCGTTGCGCAGCCCCTCGGGCGTGCGCCGCGCAACGGCGGTCGCAGTAAATCTGGCCTCGATCACAGCGCCGGCACACCACCACCTGCGCACGACAGCGCGCGCACAGGTACATCCGGCCAGTCTCGGGCATCGGCGCTCTCGGCATAAAGCCAAAGCGCGATGGACACCGAGCGCAACGGATGCAATACTGGGCGTTGCGCTCGGGCGCACATCTCGGCACCCGGGGGTGGGGCGCGGCGGCGGAACATACTTCTCGGTTAGGCCCGTCGTCGCGCTTGCTTGTGCTTCGGTGATCCGATTATGCGGTCAGCCCGGATGCCATGCAGGCAACGTCCACTGGACGTATCGAGAAACCCTGTGGCGTCCCCACCGTCGCGCTTGCCGATACACCCACCGACTTCAAGCAGCGCTCAGTCGGCGCGCGCCTATCCGGGCACCGACTGATCAATCCAATCAAACCAGGCAGCGCCCTTCGGGCGCAACTGCAAGCAAAAGACGGAATCCCCAAAACCCGTCGCGCTACTCCAATCCAAGCAGCCCGGCAAGAGCCCGTTTCGGAACTTCGGCAAATACTCGCGGCTTTAGACCGGCATTAACAGAAGGCATAGGCGAGCAAGCAAACAAGCGGACGCAAGCAATTCGAGGGGAATCCAAAGGGGGCGACCGTAACGCCCTTTTTGCGGGAGACTCTTAGGGGGAGGTCACCCCCTAAGCCACAGGGCGGGATTCGAAAGGGGGGAG
>JANORY010000779.1:0-3320 GCA_031415535.1 Burkholderiales bacterium
TCCGATGCTGCCGCCGAGCCAGCGGGCCATGCTCATCCCACATCCAGGACGAATAGCGACATCCGATGTTGAGGATTACATCGGCCTGCTCGAATACCGCCTTTACTGCGGCGCCGGCAATAATGCCACCGTGGCCAACAAAGTGTGGGCTGTTGCTGGCCACAACGCCCAATGCCATCTGAGTCGGCACCACCGGTGCGTTTAAAAGACCGGCCAGGCTGCGCACGGCACTGGCAGCGCCGCTGGCGACCACGCCACCGCCGGCGACAATCAACGGGCGCTTGGCCGAGCGCAAAATCGCAACTGCCTGGCTGACCAAAGTAGCGGCGGGTCGCGGGCCTGTTAGGGCGCGATATCGTCCAGGTTCGAGATCAAACTCGTCGTCGGCAAACTCACACGGGCCGGACAGAACGTCTTGCGGAATATCCAGATGCACGGGCCCGGGCCGTCCGCTCAAAGCCCCGCGAAACGCCCGGCGCACCAGCTCTGGCAGGCGGCGGCCATCGTGAACGACGGCATTCCATTTGGTCAACGGTGCCAGCACCGCAACCGTGTCCAGATCCATGAACATGCCGACATGCGGGTAGGCCGCAGCGCGGTGCTGATTACTGGTGATCGCCAACAGCGGCAAGTTGTTGCCGTGCGCGACCCCGACCCCGGAGGCCAGATTCAGGCCGCCCGGACCCATCTCACCCAGAGCAACGGCCATTTGCCCCGATCCGGCATAAATTGCTGCGGCCATCATCGGACCCGCAGCTTCGTGGCGCACACCAACATAATGAATCGAATGCTGCTGGGAAAGTGCGTGCAGCAGTGGTGCCAATTTTCCGCCTGCGACCCCGAAGGCGAAGCCTACTTTTTCTGCCGCCAACAGGCGCACTAAGGCCTGGGCTCCCGTCAATCGAATCATGCCGCTCATTCCTCTGCAGTGAAGCCGGTCGCCTTGGCAATGACGCTCCAGCGATCAAGGTCGCGCTTGACGATGCGCGCAAATTCCTCGGCCGATTGCGTTTCGACTTGCAAGCCGCTTTTCTTCAGCGACTCAATCACATCGGGTGAGCTCAAACCTTCGCGCACCAGCGCATTGAGTCTATTGACCGTCTCAAGGGGCGTTTTGGCCGGCACAAACCAGCCGAGCCACTCCTGAAACGCAATATCCTTGAAGCCTTGCTCGGCTAAGGTCGGCACCTCCGGCATAAAGATCGAACGCTCGGCGCTAGCCACCGCCAGCGAACGCAATTTGCCGGCGCGGACATGCGGCAAGACTTCGCCCAGTACATTAAAGCTGACCGGAATCTGACCGCCCAACACGTCCTGCAGCAGCGGTGCTCCGCCACGATAGGCGACACTGGTAAATTCGAATGCGGCCGCCTTTTGCAACATCATGCCGGCAAAATGCAATGCCGATCCGGCTGCGGGAATGCCGTAGTTGGCCATCTTTGGGTTCGCTTTGGCCCAACTGATGTAGTCGGCGACCGATTTGATTTCAGCCGGCAAGCCTGGTCCGGCAGTGAACGAGAAGGTGTAGTTGACCGTACTGCAGACCGGAATGAAATCGGCCATCGGATCGTAATTTAGTTTGCGATAGATGCTCGGGTAGAGCACGATCGGCGAGCTCGGAATCTGCAAAATGGTCAGGCCGTCTGGCGCTGCGCGCTTCACGTACTCGACGGCGATCCGCCCGCCGGCACCGGTACGGCTCTCGACCAGAACGTTCGGTGCGTACTTGCCACGCAGCTTTTCGGCCAGCGGACGGGCGACGAAATCGCCCATGCCGCCAGCGGGAAAGCCCGAGACGATGAATGCGTTACCGCTGCCTTGCGCGCGTGCGGTCCCACCCAGGCCTAATGCAGATGCTGCGGCAGCGCCGAGCAGTACGTTTCGACGGATCAGATTGGGTGGCATGTCGGTCTCCTGGGTTTGAATTTGCTGACGAGTTTACTGCGCGACAACGATTTGCACCAAGCGCCGAAGGTGCTGGCCGATCGTCAGCGGGGCGGCGCGAGTGCCTCCGCGAATGTCCCCCGCATCGTCCTGGCGGCCGACGCTCCTCCTTAATTTCGCTGCGGCACTCACACCACCCCGCTGCTGACACCGACTGTGCTTGGTGAAGCTTGCCTATGCGATTGGCCGCTGGCCCGAAGCCGTACGTCGCAGTACGGGACTTCGGGGCGAAGTCTGCTGCGCTGCGGGCGCTGCTGGCCTTGGGTTGTGTTGTCTCGATGCTTGTGGCCGCGACTCTCGGTCAGACCGAACATTTGAGCCAGTCCGACTCCGACTTGGCTTGGTTGATTCGTGGCGTGGCGCTGATCAAGGCGTGCCTGGTCCTTGCCATCGTGGCGGTGCTTGCCTGCCGCTTTAGCCGACCGCTGGCACCGCGTATCTGCAAGGCATATACCATTGGTGCCTGGCTTATGGCTGACTCAAGCTACCAAGGCGAGACGCAATCGACGCCAAGCGGTTTGATCGTACCCGGAATATCTTCTGAGTAGAGTCTTTTCACACCGTTCTCAGCACAAATTGCAACGATTAGCGCGTCCCTGAATTGCATTTGTTTGTCGGTGGCTAATCGTAAAGCGGCGGCGTGTGCCGTCAGCGTTGACGGAAGCGCTGGCATGACTGCGATGAATGCATCGACGGCGTCCAGCGCTTGCTGCCGTGTCATGTATTTGCGGCGGGTCATTAATGAATAAAACTCGCCGTAGACCTGGGCCGCAATCGGCCAACCGGCATCGCTAGCGCGACTCAACAGCTTTCTCGCGGCCAGTTCCTTGACACCGTCGATACTGCTGACCGCATAGATGAACACTTTGGTATCTAACGAGTTCACTCGTCGTAAGCCTCATTGCGATCGAATTTTCCTTTAAAGGGCTTTTTTGAACGAATTGCGAGCGCGCGCTGAATCAATGTCTGTCTATCCTCGGTACCGGCACTTGAATCAGCACGCACGAGCTTCAAGGGCGCTCGACCGCGTCGTGTAATGATGACTTCCATGCCCGCATCAACCAAAGCGGCGTAGCGCGTGAAATTGTGGACGGCGTCGCGCGCGGTTGTGGACAAGGTTCGATCTGCCATTGGATCCTCGAACGTGCAACTGGAAATTCGAAATGTATCACAACTTGTATCACTAATCGACGGTCTCGATTTTCATCGATCGGCATGTCGGTCAAACGCTTGAGCATTCTGAATACAGAAATCAATCGATTTAATAGTATTTCTATCAACCACTGCGAGGCACTCGTGTCCTCGACCTTACCAACGTGCTGGCCGATCCGTTTGCTTGCCAACAACTCGCCCATATGGGTGCCGACGTCATCAAA
>JANORY010000780.1:0-2229 GCA_031415535.1 Burkholderiales bacterium
AACGGACACAGCCAGCCGCAAAACGTACCCCGACCCCAAACCAGCAAGGTCAACAACACAAACATCCAAAGACAGATCGTGATCGGATCGAACAAAAGGAACTGCAGGCTGTCTCGAGCGCGCAGGGCCTCGATCGATGAAGTCAGATTGACTATCGAGAGTTGCCCTTGCGCATACCAGCCAATGAAGACCAGGGTAAACACCAGATAGGCAACGCGAAAGCGCTGCAGCCGTCGCGGCCGAGCCGTCAACCACACTGGTCGTGACAACGCTATGCTCAAGATGATGATTGCAAAGCTCAGAACGGCGAGTTCAAAGGCGCGTTCGCGCCACGCCGCATGCCAACTCGGCGCTGCCCGCGTATCAACGCCGGGCAAAACCGCTGCCGAAAGCGCTGGTACAACCGGGCTGCGGGCCGGGAACGCAACCGGCCATTCGACTCGAACACGCTGCAAAACGTCTGGACCGTAGCGGCGTTGCAGCATCAACACCAGATCCCACGGCAGGTTCGGGTCCAGATCGGCCGCATTCAGCGTGCGGAACAGGCGCGCTCGCGCTGCGGGTGCCGCATTGCGCAGCTCAGCAGGCCAGCGCACCCCATGATCAAAATCGATCTCTACCAGTTCATAGTTTCGATCGGCCTGGCGCAACATCATGTGCAGGCCACCCGGCTGAATGCCACTCGAATGCTTGCGCATACGCTCAGAGTCGACCAAATGCATCGGGCCTCGCTCAAGCGCCAGCACGACCTGCTCCCCGCTGGTCGCGATCGAGCGAACATAGTCCCAACCTGGCTGGTCGAGCAGGTTTCGGCCGGAGGGTGCGGCGCTCAACAGGCTCAACCACAGCTCGACCGCCATCGTCGACGTACCCGGCTGCGGCACAGCCGCATACGGTCCGCCCAGTTCATCAACTGAGGCGCGAGTGCCTTTGAAGCGGTCTTCGATATCCAACGCCGTCAGTTGAAACGGCACGACCCACTTTTGTTCAATCAGTTCGCGCCAGGTCATCGGTGAATAATGTTCATCTACCGCGCGGCGGTCACCCGCTGACGCGGCCTGCGGCACCTGATCGATGCGCGCTCGCGCCACGGCAATGGCCGATTGCAATACTGCCCGATCAATCGCCCGAACCGACACCGTACCCTGCGTCACGCCGCTCAGCAGTGCACTGTCGTCGGACTTGCGCGACGGCTCCTTGGGACCGACGATCTGGGTGTTATGGCGCACCGTCAGTCCTTCATACTGACGCGCAAATTCGACCAGCAACTGATTACCACGTTCGCTCAGGAAGATCGGCTCGCGATGCGACAGCAGATGCACACCGAGAAAGGTTCCGTCGATGGCGATGGTGATGAGCAAGTTGATCGGTTTGCCCGAGTAGCCACGTGCCGGTTCGAAGTCAACGCTTTCGAACACATAGCCAACCAAGCTACGTTTACCCTCGGCCTCCTGAAAAACCGGTCGTACGGCCAGCATTGGATCGAGTTCGCCGGCAACCAACGGTGCCGGCAGCAGCGCTTGAAGTTGTGCCCGGTCGATCGTACCGGCCTGGGCCGATCGACCCAACAGCAAAACCACCGTGACCCAGCACAAAAAAACACCGCAAACCCGCCTGAACAAGGCTAAGGTTTGCGGCACCCGGTGCTGGCAGCGCGGTATCGCACTACTCATCGATTGCACTACTCATCGATTGCACCACTCATCGCTTGCGCTGCTTGCAGATGAGGTCTATTCGCTGACCCTTTACTTGCCGACCTTGTACACCAGGATGGTGCCTCCTTGCGGTACGACCGTTTTGGTCTTGAGCAGGGAGTTCATACCGTCTTGCATGCGCTGGGCATCGACGCCCCAGCCGGACTGCACCGCGATGTACTGCTGACCCCCCGTCTCGAACGACATCGGCACGGCGGTCACACCGGAGGGCGTTGCCGTTTCCCAAAGCAGCTTGCCATTCTTGGCATCAAAAGCGCGGAACTTCCGGTCATTGGTGCCTCCAGCGAACAGCAAGCCGCCGGCATTCGTGAACAACGGTGCCCAGATCGGTTTGTCGAATTGATAGCCCCAAGCCTTCTTGCCGGTCTTCAGATCCCAGGCCTGAATCTCGCCGATCGTTTTGGGTACCCCATTGCGAAAACGCAAGCTGCCGAGCACACCTTCGATCGGATAGCCGATATACAGATCACCCTTTTTGTACTTGACATCTTCGGCCGCAGGCAACTCCGAACAC
>JANORY010000781.1:0-2583 GCA_031415535.1 Burkholderiales bacterium
CCGTATTTTTGCTCGGGCTGTCCGCACAATTCATCAACCAAGGTACCGGAGGGTTCGCGCGCGCTGGCCGGTATTGGCTGCCACTACATGGCGCAATGGATGGACCGCTCCACCGCGACCTTCACGCACATGGGCGGTGAGGGTATGACCTGGGTCGGCCAGGCACCGTTCTCGGACACCAAACATATCTTCCAGAATTTGGGCGACGGCACCTATTTTCATTCCGGATCTTTGGCGATTCGGCATGCGCTGGCCAGCAAGACTCGAATGACCTACAAGATTTTGTTCAATGATGCGGTTGCGATGACCGGCGGCCAGAATCACGACGGTCAACTGACCCCAGCGTCGATTTCGCGCCAGGTCAAGGCCGAGGGCGTGCAAAAGGTCGTGGTGGTGACGGACGAGCCGCAGAAGTATTCGGCGGGTTATTTTGATGCCGATGTCGCGGTTCACCATCGCAGCAAACTCGATGACGTGCAACGCGAGCTGCGCGAGTATGACGGTCTTTCGGTGTTGATCTACGACCAGACCTGTGCCGCCGAAAAGCGCCGTCGCCGCAAGCGCGGTGCATTTCCCGATCCCGAGAAGCGTGCCTTCATCAACCAGTCGGTGTGCGAAGGTTGTGGCGACTGTGGCGTGCAGTCGAATTGCGTTTCCATTGAACCGGTGGAAACCGAGTTCGGTCGAAAACGCGTTATCAATCAATCGTCGTGCAATAAGGATTTTTCCTGTGTCAGCGGTTTTTGCCCGAGTTTTGTTACGGTCGAAGGTGGCAAGCTGCGCAAGGGCAAATCTACCCAGGTGGCAGCCGCCGCCGTTAACATCGGCTTGCCGGCGGTACAGTCGGCCGAGATCGTCGGCTCTTATGCCCTGATTGTGACCGGGATTGGTGGCACCGGGGTAGTGACGATTGGCCAGATTCTCGGTATGGCGGCGCATCTCGAAGGCAAGGTGGTCACCGTGCTTGATATGGCCGGACTGGCGCAAAAGAACGGTGCGGTGATGAGTTTTGTGCGCTTCGCGCACCGCGCCGAAGATCTGCATGCGCCGCGAATCGGCGTGGCTGCGGCCGACGCTGTGATCGGCGGCGACGTAGTGGTTACCGCTGGTCGCGATGCGCTGAACAAGTACCACTTTGCGCATACCAAGGTGGTTGCCAACGTCGCGCAAACGCCGACTGCCGATTTCACGCGCAATACCGAATGGACCTTCCCGCTGGGAGCGATGGAGGCGGCGATTCAGGATTCAGTCGGCGAGGGCAATGCCTGGTTTGTCGACGCCAGCCGTTTGGCCACCAGCTTGTTGGGTGACGCGATCGCCGGCAATCTGTTTTTGCTGGGCTTCGCATTCCAACGTGGCCTATTGCCGGTCTCCGCGCCGGCAATTGAGCGCGCCATCGAGCTTAATGAAGTGGCGATTGAATTGAACAAATCGGCATTTTTATGGGGGCGTCGGGCGGCAGTCGATTTGGCCAAGGTTGAGGCGCTAGCAGCACCCGTCAAGTCAGTCAAGGTGGTCCACCAACTGTCCGAATCGCTGGACCAGACGATTGCTCGTCGCGTGGCTGCGCTGACCGGCTATCAGAATCAAGCCTATGCCGAACACTTTCTGAACTTCATTCAAAAGACCCGCGCGGTTGAAGACCGGGTGTTGGGTGGACCAGCCAAGGGCCTGCCGCTGACCCAGGCCGTGGCCGCGAATTTATATAAGCTGATGGCTTACAAGGATGAATATGAGGTGGCGCGTCTTTATTGCGATCCGGCCTTCCAGGAACGCTTGGGCCAGCAGTTTGAGGGCGAATTTCGGTTGAAGTTTCATTTGGCACCGCCGCTGCTTGCGAAACGCAATGCCAAGGGTGAGCTGCAGAAATCCGAGTACGGTCCCTGGGTAATGTCCGCCTTCAGGCTGCTGGCCAAACTCAAATGGCTGCGCGGCTCAGGCTTCGATCCATTCGGGCGAACCGCGGAACGGCGCATTGAGCGTCGTCTGATCACCGATTACGAAACCACTCTGACGCGTCTGCTCACCCAAATGAGTCTTGAAAATCACGCCTTGGCGGTTCAGATCGCCAGCCTTCCCGAGAAGATTCGGGGATTTGGTCATGTCAAGGATCGCAGCTTGGAGACCTTTAAGAAAATCGAGCAGGAACTTCTGGCACGCTGGAATGTTGTGCATCAAACACAAATCGAAAACCAGGTCGAAAGGGTGTCCTGACGTATCTCGCCCAATAGTGCCGCTCTGCGTCACTCGCAGGTGACAATTTTAATGTCTCACTTTAACAACGAGGCATTAGGTCTCTGATTTCAAAGCCAGATTTGCTGCTTGTGAAGTACTAGATTTGGAAAAGAAAAAGCCCGGTTCGAGGAACCGGGCTTAAGCACTACGCTGGGAGAAGGGAGGGATCAGCGTAGCGCTAGAGGAGACTTTCCAACAATAATCAGGCTACTTTACGTACTTTCGGTACCGATTTGGTCACCGAAGCAAAGTTCGCTTCAGTCATTTCAACTGCTTGTTTGGTCGCCTTGGTGACTTGATCGTAGGCAGTGTTAGCCGACGAAACTGCCGACTTGACGAAGGTCACAA
>JANORY010000782.1:0-4264 GCA_031415535.1 Burkholderiales bacterium
CCACCCCGTCCCAATGTAACCCCAGTTTGCGCAGCAAAAACTGAGTCAGCGCAGCGCCTTTCAATTCTTGCTTGGTGCTGCCACTGCGGTAGTGATGCTCGCCCTTGTAACTGACTGGATTTGGATAGGGTTCAACGTGAATCCTTAGTAGTTCATTGCCGTCCTCCTCCACGAGATTTACATCGACCATGATGCCAAGCACGTCGCGAACTTTATTCAGAATTTCTTCCAGCAAACGGGCCGCGTTCACCACGCCAACGACCACTCCCAAGTTATTGCGCCCGATTTCCAACACGCCACCCTCGGCATTGGCGAAACCGCAAATCCATTTCAAGAATTCGTCCCGCCAGGACTCCTTCCACTCGACGTGTTGGTTCTCTTTCATAAAAGGTTTATACCGCATCCAACGCTCGGTGAGCGCCCGCCGATGGTCTAGCAACTTGGACTAGGCCAGAGCGGAAATGGCGCACCGAATAGTTGCAGCTCTCGAGCAAGCGCATAGATTTCATTTTGTCGGGGCAAGATGCGGCGCGCTGGGAAACGGCCGTCATCATCGAGCTCAAACAATAGAGCGAGGTGGCGGTGGCGGCGAAGGACGCGGCGGAGCGAACCCAGTTGGGTCGCGGCCTACAGGAAACCGCGCAAGCCCAGGTCCGTCAACGACCTTTCCGAAAAGGTAAAACCCTCACGCGAGTTCGGCTCGGATCAACGGTCAGCAGCGCACCGTCCTCAAGCAGAGTTTGCAATTGCAGCAACGCGTTGACCACTTGCTGGCCGATTACCTCTGGACGGACGTCGTCTGCGCGTATTTGAACCACGCTTGGCTTCTGGCCCTGAGTGGCCGCGAGGATCGCGCCGAAATCTAAATCATGGGTCAAGACGACAAAATCGTGCTTAGCAGCGTACGCCATGATTTCTCGATCGGACGCATTCGGCGGCCCCAGACTTGACCAATGGGTCGCCGCAATATTTGCACTGGCGAGCCTTGCGACCCAGCGCGGCGACAAGTTCATGTCAACGATAAGCCGCATGCGCGGTCAATCGTTGGTAAGCGTAACCTCGCGCGCCTCGGCGAGCCAAGCGGCGTACTGGAGTGCCTGCAACACATCGGCCCGCTCCAAGTACGGGTAGTCGGTGAGAACCTCCTCGATGCTGCAGCCGGCACCAATTTGGCCGACGATCATGCCGACCGTCACCCGCATTCCGCGAATACAGGCTTTGCCGCCCATCATCTCGGGTTCTTGGGTGATTCGATCAAAGTGCAGCATTCGGGACCTCTTTTCCTAATTAGATTGATCGTATCTTTCGGCAAACAAAGAATCAAGTCGATTTTTGCGCGCCTGACGACCGGCTTCGGCACCATTGGTTCAACCCGGGCCCGGCGGATACTCGTCGCCCGTGCGAAACGCCGTTCCTTGTGCTGATGATAATCCGTCCTCGCCAAGAACTCACGAACCTCGTAAAGCCCCCAAAGGCAATGCACAACGTAGTATTGGCGCAAGAAATTTCCGAGGAATTCGCGAGCCTCGCTTAGCCGGCGATATTTCGTGGAAATGATTTGGAGCTTTTCGACGAAAGTATGTGTTGGCGCGTAGCAAGGTACATTCACTGCGGGGTTGTCGAACACATCGACGCCGCGGTCTCGCGCCGCGTCAGCGCTGCGCATTTTGTCGTCATCGAACAGCGTGTCTCGGACCACATCGTCGATCCCTGGAATTTTGATGCGCGCCGCCAATGCATCGTAGTAAGCGCGTCGCGAAGCAATGTGCGCCGGTTTGTCCTGATCGAGCCCTGTCTTCACATTCATGCCATCAGGCGGTTCGATCCGGATGTCAATGTCCTCGGATAAACGGTGAATGACGCCGAAGCCCTTGGACAGGGACGTGCCGCCCTTCAACTCCCAACCCACTCCCGCAGGCGCTTTCGCACGGCCATGCTCCCGAAGCTTTCAACTGCACGTTGCAAGCGTACCGGATCGTACGACTTCAGATTGCTGCGCGCCTGTCGAAGTACCGCGTCACGATCTTCGGCCAACTCGTTCAGGTTGTTCAACAAGTCAACAAACAAGAACTCGGGCGTGAGTTTCTTGGGAAAGCGCGGCTTCACCCTGAAATCGAACTGCCGGTTACCAAGCTTGAAAACGCCGTGGCGCTTGTGGTTGTAGACCAGCGTTTTGTTGAAGAGCTGGGTAGTGCCCAGGCCGACCGAGTTATATGCGGAGAGGGAAAACACCAGGAAGTCCTTGTCGCGCAGGAATCCACCCACCACTTGCTCATCGGCCGGCGGCAGCGGGCCGAAGCTTGACCGCTTGGGCGCGTGATAAAGACCTTGGGCAAGTTTTTTCAGCTTCCCCGAGGCCACCAGTTCTTTGAGGTGCCGATCAACCGCCGTTGACAGGCGTGCCAAGTCTTCACGCCGATAAACGCGACCGGCCAGCAGTTCGCCCGCGAGGAGGGCGGTGGCGGCGCGAAGAGGCTGAGCAGAATTCCAAGTAGCAGCAGACATGCATGTATTTTAATTGAAGTTTCATGCATTTTACTACCCAAAAGGTGTTCTGTCATCCATCGACCCACTGGATTCTGACCAATGGCAAGCGGACATGATTCGGACAAACCAGCGGCTCTTCGCCGACGTTCAAGATCACGCCAGCCAATTCAAAGTCCTAACCGAGCTCAATCGTCGACTGCGGTATTGCGAGTAGTCTGCGGACACGGTCAGCCGCCAAGGACCAAAAAGGTCGCACATTTTGGGCAAGCGATGATGACTATTTTGAGATTGCTCATTTGAAGTCGAGTTCGCAAAGTTGCCAAGATCGCGGATCGGTTTTTGTGCGCGACAAAACACTCCTAGCAGGCTAGGCACGCGAAGCCACTTCGATAATCGTCACTATCGCGTTACCAAGGTGTGGCGTTGGCGATTGCCTCGAGTTGCGGCTCTCGAGCTGTCACCAAGCCGCAGGCTTATGAAAGGTTCCTTTCGCATCGGTAAGGCTATGTGGCAATTGCGAAGCCTGTAGCACGCCTTTGCGGATCTGCTTGATGAAGTCGATGTGAGGAAGGATGGCTCGACTGGGATGTCTCTGCGGGTTGAGGATACCTACGCGCTTGCCGAGATCTCGGCGAATAATCTTGATGGGCTCGAGCAGATCGGAGTCGTTCGACACGACTACGGCGATATCGAATCGGTTCATGTGCGCGTCGTGCAGCAGATGCGTGGCCAGGTTAACGTCCGAGCCCTTTTCTTCGGTTTTGATAACGCGGACATATTGCTGCGGTTGTCCCGGCGGTACCACCATCGGCATCATAATCTCGTGGGTCAAAAAATGCCCAAGATGAATCGAAACTTTAGGAAGCGTTCTAAGCGCGCGCAAGTAAGCCTGCTGTCGAACGGGCTGGCCAGGATCGGACGGTCTTGCGGAGACAAGTGCAGTGAAATATTTGACGCTTTGAATCGTATTGCCTGCGAGCAATAGCTGACACATTTGCTGAATGTCCAGCCACCGATAAGGCGTTCGCTTAAGCGCGCCGTAGTAAAGATTAAAGCCGTCGATGTAGATGTTCGTAATCATCTAGGCCTGCCCAAATGCAAGAGCCGCCCGGAGGCGGCTCTGCGCCCCGCCACCGAAGCGACTGGGGGGATATTCGGAATATTAGCGCTTCCACACAATTTTGTCTTGCCGTTTGCCACTGGAATCCTAAGGTTTGTCGGATGCTTCGAGCGCCCCCCACAAAACCAGCGTCAAACCGGAGGAGTCTTGGTACCGACGGTCCAGAGCGGGGTAACGATGTGTCGCTGCCGGAGTCTTTTTCGCGAATTTCTGTTTGTTATTTTGTCGGCGTACGGTGAATTAAGCTATTCGGCCTGATGGCCGACCCGCGCGTCGGATGCCACCCGAATTTGAAGGCATTCGCGCATGGCAGACTTCGCCGCTATCGTCTTAACCCGGATTCACCGGATACTTCTTCGCATTCTTCTCAATCTTCCCCCGAACCGCCTCGTTCAAGTCCACCCCCAACACTTGCCCCAGGCGCACCAGATAAATGAAGACATCAGCCAACTCGTCGCGAACTGCGGCACCGAGCTTTTCGTCGGTCGCAACCGACTTCGATTGCTCCTCGCTCAGCCACTGAAATATTTCCACCAACTAGCCTACTTCGGGGGTCAACGCCATCGCCAGGTTCTTCGGCGAGTGATATTGATTCCAATTGCCTTCGTCGGCGAATTTTTGGAGGACGGCTTGCAGGGCGGTCAGGTTGAACAGCGG
>JANORY010000783.1:0-1847 GCA_031415535.1 Burkholderiales bacterium
AAGGTGACGCCGTCGCTGAGCTTCGAACCAATTGCGTAGAAGCGACCGGGGGCGCCGTCAATTGCGAGGATGGCGCTACCCTTCGCGTCACCGGCGGTAATACCTACCACTTGAATGTTGCTGACCACTGCTGCGGGGATCGCGCCGGCAATCGCCGGCTGGCCGAACAACTCCAACACGGCTTGCGAGTCGGCACTGCCACGCTGGTCAGCGGACGTTTCGATTGGCGCGAGCGCCGGTTTCGGCACCAGCAATTGCAGCGCCCAGTACGCGGTAATCGCGCACAGTCCAGCGAAAAGCAATAAGCTGGCCAAGGCCGGCCACAAGTTAAACGATGCGGTTCTTTTCAAGGTAACAATTCACTCAAACTTGACCACTCGTCGGTCGTAAACGACAGCACGGGGCGCGTCGGGTAGCAGGACGACAAATCGTAATGCCTGGACTGTTATCATAGCTCGACCAAATGAAAGGGTCAGCATTGTTAGCGCAAAACCTGCAGCGAAATCGGCGGCACGACGGGCAGCGCGCTATACAGCGCGGCTTTACGCTGATCGAAGTAATGGTGGTGATCGTTATCCTCGGTGTTTTGGCAGCACTGGTAGTGCCGCGCGTAATGAATCGGCCGGACGAGGCGCGCGTCGTGGCGGCGCGACAGGACATTGCTTCGGTCCTGCAGGCGCTGAAACTTTATCGGCTCGATAACTCACGTTATCCGAGCACAGAGCAGGGCCTGTCGGCACTGGTTACCCGGCCGAGCATCGATCCGCAACCGGGTAACTGGAAGTCGTACCTGGATAAAATACCCACCGATCCGTGGGGCAAGCCTTATCAATACCTGAGTCCCGGTGTGCGCGGCGAAATCGATGTCTTTAGCCTGGGTGCCGACAGTCAGCCGGGCGGCAACGGGGTTGATGCCGACATTGGCTCCTGGACGCTTTAAGGGTCGCGCTCCGACTTGCGACCGCATTCTCCCGATGCTAAAACGCCGGGCAGATCGCGGCTTTACCCTGATCGAGCTGATGGTGGTGGTACTCATCATTGGTATTGCCCTGGCGATGGTGGCGATCAACGGCTTGCCGGGCAGCCGAGATGGACTGCGATATGAAGCGGAGCGCGTGTCTCATCTGCTGCTGCTGGCCCGCGAGGAGGCACAAATCCGGGGTGCTCCGATTCGCTTCGAAGCCGACGAAACCCGTTATCGATTCATGATTTACAAGCAAGGCGAGTGGCTGCCGATTCTCGACGATCGCGATCTTCGCGAGCGACAATGGGCGTCGCCGACCCGAATTCGAGTCGGCCGCGCCGACGGCCGAACCAGCGTGGAGTTTGGCCGCGCCAGCGTCGACATCCCGTTCTCGATATTTTTGTCGCGCGAGAACGTCGTTTCGGAAGTGTTTGGCAATGGCTTGGGGGCCTTCGAAGTTCGGGATGCCAGCGTAAGTACTGGCGCGCGACCGTGACTCATTGTGCTAAGGCTGTACTTTCTAAACCCAATGTATCCGGGTTGTCAGGCACGCGCGGCTTCACTCTGATTGAAGTGCTGGTGGCACTGACCATAGCGGCGGTTGCCCTGATGGCGGCGCTGCGCGCGACCGGATCGATGGCGCAGAGCAGCGAAGAGTTGCGCCTGCGAACGCTGGCGCAATGGAGCGCGGAGAATCAGTTGGCCGAGTTGCGGATTCAATCGTTGGTTCCGGGTTTGGGCGCGCAAACCAAGGCGTGCCCACAAGCGGATATCGAATTGACCTGCAAGATTGAGGTGTTTGCCATGCCCGCCCAGGCGTTTCGTCGTGTTGAAGTTTCAGTCTTCGGTGGCCGCGACAATCATCGGCTGGCGCGTTTGGTCG
>JANORY010000784.1:0-1027 GCA_031415535.1 Burkholderiales bacterium
CCATTTTTTTGAAAACCGGCGCGACACCGCCAATTGGGAATATGCCCTCGCCGTGCAGGGCAATGCTTTTTTTGGAAAAAATGACTTCCCGAAAGCCCTCGAACTGGGCCAAAAACAGCTCGCTCTCTGCCGAAAAATGGGCCGTCCTCAGCGAATCGTGGAGAGCCTTTCCAATATTTCGCGGACGCTCGGCAAGCTCGGCAACTGGCCGGCCACGCTCGACACGTTGCGGATGGTTGAAAAAATGAACCTCGCGTCGGCCAATAAATTCATGCACCCCAATATTCAGCTCCGTTTTGGCGAGGCTCTTTTCCACCTCAACCGGCTGCCGGAAGCCGATGCGTATCTGAAAAAAGCCCTCGACACCTTCCTTTCCCGAAAGCAGTTCAAATCGGCGACGGATGCCGCAAACCTCCTCGCCGACTCCCAAAAAAAGCAGGGTCGACTCGGCGAGGCCCTCGGTTTCCGCGAACAATGGGGCGCGTTGAAAGACTCGACATTCAGCGAGGAGAAAGAAAAAATCGTGCAGGCTGCCACCTTCAAATTCGAGACCCGCGAAAAAATCGCCCAAATCGCCTCGCTGAAAAAGGAAAAACAACTGGCCGACGAGCGCAATTTTTGGGTCGGCGGGCTGTCGGTTTTGCTGGCCGGGCTGGGTTTCTGGTTCATCCGTTTTCGCAACCAAAAACAGAAAATGCTGCTCGAAAAACAGCTTGCCGCCGGGCGTTTTGAAAACGAAGCCCTCCTCGCCCGCGAGCAATTTCACGGCCTTGAAATCGAGGCAGCCCGTCGGGAAAACGAGTTGCACACGCAACAACTCGACGATTTTACCCAACTTTTGATAGAAAAAAATCGGCAGCTCGAAGCCTTGACCCGCGAGTCAACCAATTTACCAATTCCCCAATCAACCAATTCAACCAATAACCAGCCAACCGGCTCGCACCGCACCGACGAGGAGCCAATTGACGACGACAACCTCGAAGCCCTTTACCATCAAACCATTTTCACGGAGGCTGATTGGGAACGG
>JANORY010000785.1:0-1441 GCA_031415535.1 Burkholderiales bacterium
AAAAACTGGCCGCCGAATTTGGCTGCCTTTTTGGCAAATTCGGGACATTCCGAACCACTCCATTTTAACCGGCTGTCCGACAGGCATTTTTTTCAGGCGAATTTTAAACCAACCAATCGTTTGGTATGTTTGCTGCATCAAATCAATTTTCAGATGGCAAACAGCAAAATCACTCGCGAAGACCTTCTTCAAAAAAGTTGGGAAGTTTTTCATCGGCAGGGCTACTCGTTCACGTCGATGGAAGACCTCGCCACCGCCTGCGGACTCAAAAAAGGCAGCTTTTACCACCATTTTTCAACAAAAGAGGTGCTTCTGAAAGAGGTGGTCGGCTACGCACACCGCTATTACCGCGAGCATGTGCTGGCCGTGGCCCACGACGAAAGCCTCGAACCGCACGAACGGCTCGAAAAACTGCTGCGACGGCAATTCCGCATTTCAGGCATCGAAAATGGCGGCTGTTTTTTTGGAAATCTCATCCTCGAAACCTCCAACACGAACCCCGAACTGAAACCCGTTTTCGCCGAAATCATTCAGGAAATGGGCGACAAACTGGCCTTCCTTTTTCAGTCAAAATGGCCGTTCAGCATCGCAAGGGAAATGGCCGAACGGGCTTTCCTCGAATTCGAAGGTGCGGCGATGATGATAAAACTGACCGGCGACCTGGGCTACAAAGAGCGATATCTGGTTCGAACGATGCAGTTTTTGAATAAAAAACCGGCCCGCGCGCCTCAAAACTCCCAGGCATGAATGTCTCTGAAAAAACTCGGCTTCGCGCCGAGCGGGCTGGCCGGTGGCTCAATCGGCTGGCCCTCATTTCGCCGAAAGTGGCCGGGCGAATGGCGTTCAAAATTTTTTGCACGCCACTCGGCGGCAGGCTCCGCGAGAAAGACCGGCTGTTTTTGGCAACCGCCGACAACCATCTTTTTCTCGAAATCGACGGTCAAAAAATTGCCTGCTACGAGTGGGGAAATTCAAACCAACCGACCGTTTGTTTTGTACATGGCTGGGAATCGAACGCTGCCCGCTGGCGATACTTCATCCGCGAGACGGTGAAAAATGGGTTTCGGGTGATTGCTTTTGACGCGCCGGGGCAGGGGAACTCTTCCGGTCGGGTGCTGAATCTGCACCTTTTTATGCGGGCTTTTGCGGGGGTGGTCGCTCATTTTGGCCAGCCAAAAGTGATGGTCGGTCACTCGTTGGGCGGCGGGGCAATCATGCAGGCACTTCATAAAACGGACATTCCGAGGCCCGAAAAAGTGGTCATCATCGGCACGTTCAACCACACGACCGACATTTTTCAGAACTTCAAAAGCCTGCTTAAAATGAATGAAACGGTCTTTTCAGTATTGAAAAACGAGGCATTTCGACACACGGGCCGAACGGTCGAGGACTTTTCAAACAGCCTCTCCGTCGCTCAAAATCACGACATCGAAGCCCTGTT
>JANORY010000786.1:0-4187 GCA_031415535.1 Burkholderiales bacterium
TCCGCCGTTGTATCCGCCGTTGTATCCGCCGTTATAGCTGCTCATACAACATCTCCCGAACGACTTGAATGATTAAAAAAATTCGAATTATTGGAGTGGAACGCCCGCCCTGCGTAAGGCGTCAACAGCTTTTCTGGCCTGCTCCGCAGGTAGTGACAGGCGAGCCTGATAGGCGCTGATCGTCAAAGAGGGCTCCAACAACATCAGATTCTTGCAGGCGTCCCGAGCCGCCTCGATTTCGTCGTTACCGACCAGCGCGATGATCAAGGTTCGCCAACTCGCCGCATGGGAGGCCGACTCGCGAACCGAGTCTCTGGCCAACAACGCCGCCTGCTGATATTTCTCGGAGGTCAACGCACAGGAGGCGGCGATCATCCGCATGTAGGCACGCAGCGGATCGAACGGCGAAAGCTGCATCGCGTGTTCGGCACGAGCCCAGGCCTGGTCTTTCTGGCCTTTGGCGCTCATAACCGCCGATGAAAAGATCGATGCCAGCGCATCGTTCGGATCGATACTAACGGCCGACTCGAGATCGCGCGCGGCGGCGTCGATATCGCGCATCAGATGAAAATGAACAAAACCTTGCACCGCCAGCGCGAAGGTATCGTCCGGCCGGGCGTCAAGGGCGCGGGCGGTTTGCTCAAGCGCGCGTTGCGCCGATTCTTTTGGATCGTTGCTCAATCCTCGCGTGGTGCGCATGACGTACCACTTGGCCAGCCAGGGCCGCAAGCCGTGCATGCGCGGATGGCGCTCCATCAAGTGTTCGAGCGCCTCTTTGCTGCGAATGAATTCGGCCGGCCCGTTACGATGCATGAGACCGACTGCGCCGACCAGCAAGGAGTGACTCTCCAAGTTCGGCAGCGCGTGCCGCGCCACTCGAGCGGCTTCGACGTTGGCCAGATGCAGCCCGGTGACAGACGCCAGTCGACCGGCGATCGCGCTCTCGGCTTGCAGCAGATCATCGACGTCATCGACAATGCGCTCGGACAACTCGGTCAGGTTGGTTGATACCCGAATCAGCTCGGCCTGCACCAACAGTTTCTTTCCCGACAAAAAACACGATCCGGTCAGAATCCAATCGGCATCGAGGGCCTTACCGATCTCACTGGCCGACAGGTTTCGGTTCGCGAACACCTTGCTGGAGAGCCAGGCGATGACATTGAAGTTGCTGGAGCGGGAAGCGGCGTGAATTACACTTTGCGCAATCAGATCGCCCAGCGCGCCGGACTCGGGCGTATTGCCGGAACATTGAAACGGCACAACGGCTAGGCACGGCCGGGTATGAGTACGGGTTTCGGCAGTCGCGTCTTCGCTTGCGATGATTCGAATTGAACCGATCGGTCGCATTCGAAATGCCCGTACCGGATGGGCGACATGCTTGAGGAAGCAGTCGCCCATGTCCTCAATCTCCGCATCCAGCCCGGCGACGATTGCATCGCGCGTGTCACCGCTGGCCATGGTCTCGCCGGGTGCTGCGAGCGACGCAATACGTGCGGCGAGATTCACACCGGAACCATAGATACCTTGTTCGTCGGTGAAAACTTCGGCACTGTGAATGCCGATTCGAAGTTGAATTTCACACTGATCCG
The DNA here is from genome assembly GCA_031415535.1 of Burkholderiales bacterium. GTDB lineage: Bacteria > Pseudomonadota > Gammaproteobacteria > Burkholderiales > Burkholderiaceae_E > JANLTP01. The sequence goes on from JANORY010000786.1 coordinate 1,590, forward strand.
GATGGCCCGCGGATTCTTGCGCGGCGGCCTCGTGGATCTTGAAGGCACAACGCGCTGCGGCCTGCGCATTGGCGAAGCGAATCAACAGTCCATCGCCGCGCGTTTCAAGAACCGTACCTACCGAGGGTGGAACCATTTGCTCCGCTACGAGCTTGAACAGGGCCCGCGCACGCTGCACCATGTTGAGCTCGTCGCCGTCGATCAGTCGGACAAACTCCACCACGTCCGCAAACATGATGGTGATCGACTCTCGGCGCAGCTCAGGGCTCATCGGGCGTAACGGAACGGGAAAGTGAATGCAGGTGGTTGCTGTCCGAAGGATGCTGAATTCAGTTTCCCTGTGAAGATTACGAAAGTCAATGATTGTCATAAAACTTGACAATTATTGAAATTAAACTGTACGGCAGAGGCGTTCCGGGCTGACTCTCGGACCGGGCTTTCGGACGGTGCTTTCGCAAAAGTGCTTGAAATCAATCGAGCGGTCAAATGCTAGTTTGGAATCAAGCGGCGGGAATCACCTGTTTTGGGTAGAAAAGTGCAAACTTGGGTAGAAAAGCGCAAACGGCAATTAACCGTCAACCTTCACCCATCGCTTACCGTTTCAAATAAGCTTGGCGCGTCGCGCTAGTTGTCACGTGCGTATTCCGGGAATCAGTACACCAGTAAGCAGTTTTGCCGTTCGGAGTCAAAATGAATCACCCCTCGAAGTTTTCCCGTGTTAGCTATGTCAGTCGTACACGAATCGCCATCGTGCTGGCCATTGGCCTCGGCTTTCTCGCGGGCTGCGTGAGCTTGCCGCCTCCAAACCTGCTGCCGCCCGAAATCTCGGTGGCCGAGATAGGACTGAAAGATATCGGGCTCTCCGAGGTGCGCTTCGAAGTGCTGCTTGAGGCCCGCAACCCGAATGAGGTCGATGTACCGCTCACCAATATGCGCGCCGACCTGGAGTTGTTCGGCACACCGTTCGCCACTGGTGTGGTGCCGGCCGGGACGGTCTATCTGCCGCGCCATGGCAGTCAATGGGTGCCGCTGGAGTTTCGCGTTTCGACGCTACGGGTGCTCGACTCGGTTCGGCAGGCGCGCGGCATGGACTGGTCTAAGTTGTCCTATAAGATTCGCGGCAGCTCGAACTGGGCCGACTCGAACCTGTCGATCCCGTTTCAGCGGGAGGGCAGCCTGGAGGTGATCAAGCGGGCGATTGAGGTGTTTGGGCCGTTGGGGCGCTAGGGCGACCAAGAACTGAATTGCGAGCGTTGCGGCCCTAGCAAGCTACGATTTATAGCCGCGAGAATCGATGGCGTCGAAGTTCGGCCGCAGATTCTCCAAGTGATCGCTTAGCTGTTGAATCAGGCTTTGGCGATGTAGCTGGGCCGATGGCACGAGTTACGTTATATGTGCTCGTGAACGCTCGATTAGCATTGTGAGATCGAATAATGCCCGAGGTTCTAAGCGGTCACCGCGAAAGTGAAGTTTTTTCGCGATTATCGCTAGGTCAGTCTCAAGCCGCACAGGTCTGTTCTGCACTAAAACTAGCTCTGCGCCAGGGTTGATCAAAAACCCACCGACCACAAAAGCTACCTCGCCCTCTGGATACCGAATCTTCACGAATTCGGCACCCTCCTGATAGTCCGGCTCGCGTTCGGCTGCTACGTCCGACAGTCTCGGGGTCAGGTATCCCAAATATTGCGGATCGGGTACAAGAACGTCAATATCCTTGCTGAACCGATGACTGTGACTTCGTCGCAGCGCGCGTCGTATGGTACAGACCGCCGCATCCCGATCGATAACCTCAATTGCAAATTGACAGAATCCTGAATAACTTGAGCCGAAGACTCCAGCCTACCCGGTATTGGGGATGCGGGATCACCAGTGCGCCGCAATAATCGCTAGTCGCGTGCAATAAGAGGTGCTGGTCATGTCAATGCAATTCAGTGGAAAAACGTTCACGTTCACTCAGCCCGACGGCAGCAAAATCCAGTTGCGCGGATCCGGCGACCAAAATTACGCCGTGTTCGAAACGATCGATGGCTATACGGTGACCAAAAATCCGGCCACGAATTTCTACGAAGTGGCGCAGCTATCACCCGACGGCAGCGCACTGCGGCCTGCGCCAGGGCCGGGTGGTCGGCTCGACGGTGCCGGCGCTGGGACGCCGCGCGGTCTGCGTGTGAGCCGCGAGAGTGCTTTGGCTGCGGCGCGCGAATCCGCCCTGCGCGTTTCCGGCAGCCGTTGGGAACAACGTCGCGAGGAAAGGCGTCAGCGGATGCGTGCTATGCGCGCGATGGCGGCCGCTGGTGGTCCGCTGCTGGCGCCGCCCCAACGCGAGACTGTGGGCGACTTTGTCGGTTTATGTATCTTGATCGACTTCAGCGACTCGCCAGCAACGATACGGCGTGACGAGGTAGAGCGATTTTGCAATCAAGTGGGCTACAACGGTTTCGGCAACCGTGGTTCGGTATTTGATTTTTTTGGTGAAAACTCAATCGGACGCTGTCGCTATACGAACATTGTCGTCCCGTACTATCGGGCGATTCACCCCAAGACGTTTTACACGGATCGCACGATCGAGCAGCCGCAGCGGGCCATCGAGTTGATCAA
>JANORY010000787.1:0-1135 GCA_031415535.1 Burkholderiales bacterium
GCAACGGCTCGGGGTCGTTCGTTCGGTACGAAAAACGACCAGTTTGGCCCTGCCCGGCGAGCCAGCCAGTGATTTGGAACTTGAAAACCTCGTGCAGGAATCGACTCGACAGATTGCCGAAGGGCAGTCGTTTTCGGGCGAAGAAATGCGTCAATTATTGTAAACATGGCGGCTTCCTTCGCAGTAATCTGGTCGGCGAATGCGGCCCGAATGGTCGCCGAATTGCTCGATTATCTGACGGAGGTGATGGGCGAACACGCAGCGGATGCCTATGTCGGCGGGCTGGTGGATTTTGGAAATTCGCTGGCCGTTCATGCTGAACACCACTCATTTTGCAGGAATTTCAAGTTGCAGGCATTCAACTGCCGATGCGCCATTTATCGAAAAAAGTACGTCGTCATTTATCGAATTGATGCGGGGCGGGTGCTGATTTTGGGGGTTCTGCACATCAGCCGAGGGCCGGAGGCATTTCAGGCGATGATTTGATACCCGCCTGACATGTTTGGCGTGCCCACTCACCAGCCATCCGCCTCTGGCGGAGGTTCGGGTCGGGCTATCCGCTGCAATCGGCTCCGCCGACGGCGGAAGCCAGATTTCCGCTACTACCCCTCACGCAGCGTTCGCCTGGCTTTGCGTCGAAATGGGCGGATGGCTGGGCTGACCCTGATTTTTTGGTGAACTGGAGGCGGGGCCAAAGGTGATTGAAACAGCAGGTGATTTTTATTGAAATAAATATAATCCTGTAAGAACATGGCTTGCGCCAAATAATCAACCTCCCGAACGGGGGTCTTTAAAAAGTAATCGGTTCGAGTTTTGAGGTTGGCCGAAACAAGGTTTGCGAAGCCAGAAATCTTGCCTGAAAATATTTTGAGGCGGGGTGCTGGAAAGTAAAATGCGTTTCTACTTTTGCAGTCCCAATTGGAAAAACGGTGATTGAATGGCTGAATGCAGCGATGACTATCAACCGCTTCCGGGGAAAAGTTCTTTGACAGACAGGTAGAGACGAAAGGAAAGAGAGAGGTAAGTAAGGAGGAAAGGATAAGCAGCTTGGGAGATATTTGGATAAAGATTAATGATGACCAAGGATTAAATGACATAGGCCGAGGGTTTGAGAATTCGAAAGAGTACTGAACCA
>JANORY010000788.1:0-5775 GCA_031415535.1 Burkholderiales bacterium
GACTGCCCATCGTGCTGATGTCCGGCGCGAAGGTGCAACGGTTTTTGCTTATCATGTGAATGATCCGGAACGTTATGGCGTGGTCGATTTCGATGCCAATGGCAAAGCCTTGAGCCTGGAAGAAAAACCTGCCGAACCGAAATCAAATTATGCGGTGACCGGACTTTATTTTTACGACAACCAGGTGCTTGACATTGCCGCCGCCGTCAAACCTTCGGCACGCGGCGAATATGAAATTACCGATGTCAATCGGGCCTATTTGAATAGCGGCAAATTGTCGGTCGAAATCATGGGGCGCGGGTTCGCCTGGCTCGATACCGGCACTCATCAATCCCTATTGCAGGCTTCAGCCTTTATTGAAACCATCGAATCCCGGCAAGGTCTGAAAGTGGCCTGCCCGGAGGAGATCGCTTATCGGGCCGGTTGGATCAATGCCGAAACCATGCAAAGGCTGGCCGCGCCGCTGGCGAAAAATGAGTACGGCCAATATTTGCTGCGGCTGTTGCGAGAAAAGGATATTCGCGTTAAATGAAAATTACGCCGACTGCGCTGCCCGAAGTACTGCTGATCGAACCCAAGGTGTTTGGCGATGAGCGGGGCTTTTTTTATGAAAGCTTTAATCAGGCAAAGTTCAACGAGTTAATCCCGGGCGACTGGCGTTTTGTTCAGGATAATCATTCGAAATCGGCACGCGGTGTGTTGCGCGGTTTGCATTACCAACTGCAGCATGCACAAGGTAAATTGGTGCGGGTAGTCGCCGGCGAGGTTTTGGACGTGGCACTCGATGTGCGCCGATCTTCGAAGAATTTTGGCCGCTGGGTTGCGCTGCGCCTGAGTGCGCAAAATCACCATCAACTGTGGGTTCCGCCGGGATTTGCGCATGGTTTTGTGGTGCTCAGTGAGACCGCCGAGTTTCTCTACAAAACCACCGATTTTTGGCACCAGGCCAGCGAGCGCGGTGTGCGCTGGAACGACCCCGAATTGGCGATTGACTGGCAAATTTCCGCGCCGCCGACCTTGGCCGCCAAGGACGCGCAGGCACCGCTTTTTCGTGATGCTGAGGTATACCCATAATGCGAATTCTCGTCACTGGTTCGGCCGGTCAATTGGGCCGATCGTTCCAACGAAGTCTGGCGGGCGTCACCGAGACGCTGTTCTACGATCTAAAGGAGCTCGATCTCACCGATAGCGCGCAGATCAAACGCAGCCTCGCCGAGCTCAAGCCCGATCTCGTGATCAACTGCGCGGCCTACACTGAGGTAGATTCCGCCGAAGACAAGCCGGATCTGGCGTTTGCCGTCAACGCGACCGCGCCTACAGTCATCGCCGAGGAACAAGCCCGTCGCGGCGCGGCAATTATTCATATTTCGACCGACTATGTATTCGATGGCACCAAAAACGGCGAATACACCGAGTCCGACACACCTAATCCGTTGTCGGTTTACGGCCGCACCAAGCTTGCGGGCGAACAAGGCGTGGCGGCGAGCGGTGCTGCACATCTGATCTTTCGTACCAGTTGGGTGTATTCGTATCAGTGCGCCAATTTTTTTCTGACCATGATGCGTCTGTTCCAGGCCCGCAAGGAGTTGCGCGTCGTGGCCGATCAGTTTGGCGCACCGAACTACGTCGACGACATGGTGCGTGCCATGCTCGATTCCTTCATCTTGCCGGATCCGACCCAGGCAGTGGCGCGCATCCACGAAAAAAGCGGCTTGTATAACCTTACTGCGGGTGGCAGTACTTCGTGGGCCGGTTACGCCCAAAAAATACTCGATTTATCCAAACAGAGTCCGGTGTTTGCGTCGAAAATGCTGTGCGAAAACATAGTCCCGATTCCGGCCAGTGATTACCCGACCAAAGCAACGCGTCCGGCCAATTCGCGCCTGAGCCTGGAGAAAACCCGCCGCGAGCTGGGCATTCAATTGCCGCCCTGGGACGACGCCCTGGCGCGCTGCATGCGGCAATATGAGCAAGTTGAACAAGCCCAAACCGCTTAGGGCGGTCATAATGCGTCGCATCGCAGTTTGACAGGTTCCTTGTGCCGTGAATGTTGAAGATAGATTAGCGCAACGCTTGCCGGCGGTATCGTCGGCGCTGCCTGCGGCCGAACCCTTGGTGGCGGTGCTGTTATGCACTGCCAATGGTCAGGCGTTCCTGGATCAACAACTCGAGTCGATCGCTGGTCAATCGCATCGCCGGCTAAAGCTGGTTATTTCCGATGACGGTTCGACCGACGGCACCGTTTCACTGATCGAGCAATTTGCGGCGCGACATCCGCATATTCCGATTGATATCCGCAAAGGTCCGCAGAAGGGTTTTTCGGCCAACTTCATGTCGATCGCCTGTGATGCCAGCATTGAAGCGGACTATTTCGCGTTTTCGGATCAAGATGACATCTGGCTGCCGCAGAAAATTGCGCGCGCCTTGCAGTGGCTGAACACGGTCGCGCCGGGCGTGCCGAGTATGTATTGTGGGCGCACCGAGGCGATTGATGAACAGGGCCAGATTCTGGGTCTGTCGCCGCTGTTTGCCAAACAGCCGAGCTTCAAGAACGCCATTGTGCAAAGTCTGGCGGGTGGTAACACCATTGTTCTGAATCGCGCCGCGCGCGATCTGGTCGTATCCATTGGAGTACTGCAGGTGGTTGCACACGACTGGTGGTTCTATCAATTGATCAGCGGCGTTAATGGTCTGGTGCTCTACGATCCCGAGCCCTGCGTGCAGTACCGCCAACACGCCTCGAACATCATCGGGTCAAACTCCGGTTGGGGGGCGCGCTGGCGGCGCATTAAGGGGCTGTTTGTCGGCCGCTTTCAATCCTGGAACGAGATTAACGTGCAGGCGCTGGAGCTGATTGCCGCTCGCTTGACGCCCGAGAACCGCGCGGTGTTGGCGCGCTTTAGCAAGGTGCGCGACGCCGGTTTTGCCAAACGACTGACCGGTCTGATCGGCAGTGGCATTTACCGCCAAACCTTTTTGGGCAATCTCGGTCTGCTGGCGGCCACCGTTCTGAAGAAGATCTGACCAATGCTCCCTAAAGTAGCGGAATCGATTTTTAAGGCCTACGATATTCGAGGTATTGTCGGCACGACCTTGACTGCCGAGACGGCCTATTCGGTTGGCGTAGCGTTGGCAAGCGCGGGCCGTCAGTTGGGGGTGACTGATTTCGTCGTCGGACGCGACGGTCGTTTGTCCGGACCCATGCTGGTTGAATCACTCGCCAATGGAATTCGAGCGGCCGGCCTGTCGGTGATTGATATTGGCATGGTCACGACGCCGCTGGTGTACTACGCGACCTATGAGTTGGGCACGGGTTCAGGGGTGGCCGTGACCGGCAGCCATAATCCGCCCGAGTACAACGGTTTGAAAATGATGCTGGCCGGCGACACCTTGCATGGCGACGCGATCAAGGCGCTGGCGAAACAGATTAATGGCGGTGGCTTGAGCGAGTTACCGTCCGCCTCGCGGGGCGGCATCAGTCAGGTCAATGTCACCGATCGCTACCTCAAAAGGGTTTTGTCTGACGTCAAGTTGGCGCGGCCGATGAAGATTGCCATCGATTGCGGCAACGGCGTTGCCGGGGCATTTGCCGGGCAACTGTATCGGGCAATGGGCTGCGAGCCCATCGAGTTGTTTTGTGACGTTGACGGTACTTTCCCGAATCATCACCCGGACCCGGCACATCCCGAAAACTTGCAGGACCTGATGCGCGCCTTGCGCGAAACTGATGCCGAGCTCGGTCTGGCCTTCGATGGCGACGGCGACCGACTGGGTGTGGTCACCAAGTCGGGCAAGATCATTTACCCGGATCGGCAACTGATGTTGTTTGCTCAGGATGTCTTGCTGCGTCGACCCGGTGAGTCGATTATTTATGACGTGAAATGCAGTCGCAATGTGGCGTCCTGGGTTCGCAAACACGGTGGTGTGCCGTTGATGTGGCGGACCGGGCATTCGCTGGTGAAGGCGAAGTTGCGTGAAACCGGTGCGCCGCTGGCCGGCGAAATGAGCGGCCATATCTTCTTCAAGGAACGCTGGTACGGGTTCGATGATGGTCTGTATGCCGGTGCCCGCTTGCTGGAAATCGTGTCGCGATTTGCTGATCCCTCGGCAGTGCTCGAAGCGCTGCCGGATTCCCCCTCGACGCCCGAGTTGCAGTTACCTTGTGCGGAAGGCGAGAACTTCGAGTTGGTCGCGGCGCTGCAAAAGAATGCACGATTTGCAGGTGCCAATGAGATCATCACGATTGACGGCGTTCGGGTTGAATACGATGATGGTTTTGGTTTGGCCCGTGCGTCGAACACCACACCGGTCGTGGTGATGCGCTTCGAGGCCGACTCGAGTGCCGCGCTGCTTCGTATTCAGAACGACTTTCGCCGCTCAATCCTGGCGATTAAACCGGCCGCCGAACTGCCGTTTTGAGTGGCTTGCGTTACCATGCGCAACCATGCAATCGATCGACGTTTCGCCTCAAGCTTGGGTCTGCGGACGCGGCTTGCAACGCACTGTTGCCTTGGCGCTTGTTCTGTTTCTGCCGCTCTCCAGTGTCTACGCGTCCGCCGGCGGGGCGGTGTTCTGGGTGCTGGCGCTCAGCGGTGTAGCGCTGTGTTTTGCGCGGCCAGTCGGCAAGCGTTGGTCACGAGCGATCTGGCTGCTGTTGATCGCGGCTTGTCTGTTGCCGGTTTTGCTGAATCTGGTTTCAGTGATTTTTCACGGCTTGCCAGCGCGAAGAATTTCCTGGCTGCCGTTTGTCGGTGCACTGTTCATCGTCGTCGCGGTCTCAGAAAGCGGCCTCTCGATCAAGCCCCTGGTGCTCGGCGCGACCCTGGCATCGTTCGTACTGCTGTTTATTACCACGCTGGCGGTGGTCGGCTACGGACATGACCGGCCCAGCCTGACCATGAATGCCTTGCTCTATGGCAAAGTCAGCATCGTCACGCTGTTGATCACCGCCTGGGGTCTGGGTGAAGAGACCGATCCGCCCAAGCGCATGGTGATGCACCTGAGTTTGTTGGCGGGATTCTCGGCCCTGTTGTTGACCGGCTATCGCGGCGGCTGGCTAGCACTACCCTTGGTGGGCCTTGCATTGCTGTTGAACCCGCGTTCGACGCGCAAAGCCAGTGTGGCGCAAACCCGGCTGACTGTGTTGGCGATGGCCCTTTTGGTCGCCGCAGTAGCCCTCGTCAGCGCTAATTTTTCGGCCGTTGAGCGAGCCCAGAAACTGTCGCTTGAATTGCAGGACTATGAGTCGGGTGTCGTCAATAACTCGTCGGTCGGCAGTCGAATCGCGATGTGGAAGTCAGCCTCGCGAATGTTTAACGCCCATCCGGTGTTTGGCGTCGGTGCCCATGAATATCACAGTCAGTTAAAGCAGATGCAAACGCAGGGGACGTATCCGGCCGATGCCAAGCTCTATCGCCATGCCCATAATACTTACCTGAACATTGCCGCCGAGTACGGCACGATCGGCCTGTTGCTGATGTTGATTGCGGTGCTCGCGGTGGTTCGACTGTGCCTGGGTTTGCCGAAACGCTATCGGCAACTCAGTTTGCTGCTGCTGTCGTGTTGGCTGCTGATGGCACTGACCAATGACGTATTTGCGCACCAGACCCTGCTGCGAACCTTGAGCTTCGGTTTGGCGGTCAGTCTGGCCGTCGGCCTGAGATCGAACTGAGCCGGATGCGTATTGGTATTGTAAAAACCAGTTCGATGGGCGATGTCATTCATGCGCTGCCAGTCCTCAGCGATCTTCGGGCGGCGCTGCCCGCAGCACAAATC
>JANORY010000789.1:0-5267 GCA_031415535.1 Burkholderiales bacterium
GACAAATTCATGCAATTCCTTCGAGAGATTTTTTAGCAACATCACAGAACCCGATGGGTCAGCGCCGGCAGCATCTTCCTGACATCGGAAATACGGGCACGGCTGATACTACCCGCGACGATGCCCTCACCTTGCGCCAACGACGCGACCACCTCGCCCCACGGGTCAATCAACATGGTGTGGCCCCAGGTGCGGCGACCGTTCTCATGAACGCCGCCTTGCGCCGGTGCCAGCACGTAACATTGATTCTCGATCGCCCGTGCCCGCAGCAGGGTTTCCCAGTGCACTTCACCGGTTGAATAAGTGAAGGCCGAAGGCACCAAAATCAAGTCCACTGGCGCCAGCGCCCGATAAAGCTCAGGGAACCGCAGATCGTAACAGACCGTCAATCCCAGGCGAAAACCGTCGATATCGGTCACAACCGGCGTGCGCCCGGCCTCGATCGTGTTTGATTCGTCAAACCGTTCACCGGCCCGATCCAACCCGAACAAATGAATTTTGTCGTAGCGCGCACGCCGCACGCCGTCCGGTCCGTACAAGGCGCTGGTGTTCATGACCTTGACGCGCTTTTCACTTACCAGCGGGACAGTACCGCCCAATAACCAAACCTGATGGCGCAGCGCGCACTCAGCGAGGAAGGCTTGAATCGGGCCGTCGCCATCCGCCTCGCGGACTTCGACTTTATCGGTGTCTTTGCGCCCGAGGATACAGAAATATTCCGGTAGCGCGATGAACTCGGCACCTTCGCCGGCGGCACGTGCGATCAGTTCGGCGGCGCTCTTCAAATTCGGCGCAACCGTCGCCGCCGAGACCATTTGAATCGCGGCGACACGCAAATCGGCTTTTTCCACTGCCGTCTCGGTGCTCTTTTCGGTGCTGTTTTGGATGCTCACGATAGTATTGTATTCGCCATTAAGAGGGTTTCGTTGGCAGGCGGGCGTTGGCGATTGACTATCGCGAAAGATGGCCTATTGCAGCGTATCTTTCGGTCGCTCCGGGGTCAGACTGCGCCGCTCAAGCACCTGGGGATCGGCCCAGGTGCCGGTGACATCGTAGTTGTAGGTGAAGATGTCTTCCAGTGGCCGACGCAATAGCAGTTGCGCCAGAAACGTCGTCAATCCAAGCGCCGGATTGGCCAGCGCCGCATACGCCAGCGACGCGACACCGGCATTCAGCTCAGGACGCACCTCAACCTCCAGCTTCTGAGTTTCGCCGGCCAGATTAACTTCGCCCTTTAATCGTACTCGGGCTTGCACGCCTTTCATGACCAGGCTGTCGGTGCGCGCCTGACCTTTCTCAATGCTCAGCGTGCCTTCGATCTCATCGAACGAAAAACCCTCAGCAAATACGTCGCTGAAGTCGAGCGACAGTCGGCGCGGCAGGAATTGCAAATTTAATACGCCAATCAGCTTGGCCAAGCCTGGGTCGGTTTTCAGAAACTGCCCTTTGCCCAGCTTGATCTCGGTGCTACCGGCCAGGGTTTCTTTCTGCAATCCGATCGGCGAGCCGTCCCAGCTCAGACTGCCCGTCAAGGCTCCGGCACCATCTTTAATAACGTTTTTCATTCCGTAACGGCCGAGCAGATCGCCGGAATTCAGCACCGCGAGTTGATAATCGAGCCGGGTCTTGCGCGCTTCGCCGGCGCGCGGCGGCTCCCACACGCCGCTGGCCTGAAAGCGCGCGTCGGGATTCTCGATCAGCAACTTGTTCAGGTGCCAGGTCGGCAACTCGGGACTGCCGCCGGTGCTCGCTTGCAGCGAAAGCTTGCCTAATGATCGATCGGCCAGCACGAACTCTTCGGCGGCGATATCCAGGCTGGGTAACTCTTGCGGCGACGATTCAATCAGCTCTTCAATTTCACTTCGCCGGGAGGTCGGAATTTCGAGCCGGGTAAAGCGCGCGGTCAGGGCACCAATCCGCTGACCTTCGCGCGCCGCACTCCAATTGAAGTAACCACTGAGCTCGCGTGAGCTGACATTGGCACGCCAGAATCCCTCCTTGCGACTCGCCCCCAACACGACCTCATGCAAGTCCTTGCCGGCGATGGTAATCTGATCCGAGACGATTGAAACAATATTGGGCAACAGACTGAAACCGGCCGCAAATTCGGTCGACGGACGAATCGATGCAGCCTGCATGGCCGGTGCGGTCAGAACGTCGAGCCAGCGGTCGACGTTAATGTCTTTGCGATTGATCAACACTACAAAGCCCTGCTCATCCAGAACCGCCGGCGCATCATAGGCAAACGCGCCACGCTGGATCTGCAGTTTCTTGAGAATCGGGTCACGACTTCGCTCAAAGACGAGATTGATTTTTTCATTCAGCGTAATGTTGATCCGATCGCCACCGCCACTCACGGCGGACGGTGTCACAAGCACCTGCAGGGGCCAACTCTGTTCGGCGGCTTTTTTGAAAGGCTCCGGCAAATCACTGGACAAGCCGCGCAGCTCAGACTCGATCGTCAGCTTGGCATTGCGCTTGAACACATCGACGGTGGCTTGATAGTCGGTTTGGCCTTTCAGCCTTTTGCTGAGCGGATGATCAAGTAGTTCCCGCAGGTTCTCGGCGCTCAGCGAGCCTCGCGCGTTGATCAGGAAGCGGCCAGGCTCGGGCGTTGCACCGTCGAGCTGCAAGGTGCCGCCCAAAAACCCGGCGTTCATACCGGTCAAGGTCATTCCGTCATTGCTGAATGACAGTTTTCCGGAAACCGCATCGAACTTAGGAGTACTCGCATCGATTTGCAGATCGTTGCCGTCGAACTCGACCATACCCTTGACTTGCGTCGCCTTCAAATCATCCAGAGGCAGATCAAGCCGAAATCTCAGTTGGGCATTGCCCTTGGCCTGCGATTCCCGAAGAAAGTCGTCAATCTTGCCGGCCACGGGACTGTCATTGACAAATCGCAGCATGTCCTGCACCGGTCCCAAACCGCGCGATTCGATGCTCAATAGGGGCTCGCGAAAGTCAACAATTCGGGCTTGCGAATCGCCGAGCGTTATGCCAAACACTTGAGCCTCGTTCATCCGGATATCCATGCCGCCCTGGGCAAACCTTAGTGTTCCCTGCAAGCCCGTGATCGACGGCCATTCCGGTGCATAGTCCAGGCTGGCGTCAAGCACCTTTGCGTCAATAACAAACTCGCCATCGGCCGGACTGCGAAACGGAAATTTCAGGAGATCGCCCTTCAGGCCGAATTGCGCCTGTGCAATCTTGCCCGTCTGAATTGAACGGCCGACCCAATCGCGCACTGTCGGGGGAAGTTGTAAGGGCAAGTAACGCGCGACACGGGCCGCATTGCCACGACTCAGGGTGCCACGAAGATCGACCAGGCCAGGTCCGCTGGGCAGGCTTCGATAGCGACCACTCAAGCTGCCCGCCGCATCAGCGTTCGAGAACTCAAGCGCTTCAATGACAAGGTCGACCGTGCTCGAACCGGCCGCCACGCTCTGTTGCCAATCCACTTTGCCTTTGAGCTCGTCAAGCATCAGCCGTGGATCTCCAAAAATACCGGGCAAGGTCAGCGCCGCGTTCTTGCCGGAAAACTGGATTCGGCCGCCATCATTCTTGATCGTTGCGCTGCCCGAAACATTTTCGAGCGATGGCGTTCGTAAGCTTGGCTGCAGTTCGGCGGCGGGCGGAGCGTCAATCGCTTGCACCAGACTGAGCTGATCGAAACTGAAATTCACATCGAACTTAGGCTGCGGGTTGGCCGCAAAGTTGGCCTGCAAGCCGCGCAATCGGCCGCGACCCCGCAGTGGGGCGAGCTTGGCCTGTACGGTAGCCGGTAAGGGCAGGCGCTTGAGCAATGCCAGCGCACCCGTCACGCCAATGTCTTCAATCGCCAGACTGGCAGTTGTCACGACGCCATCAGCATCGGTCGTCACGCTTTGATTACCGAGCGCCCGCACCGCGAAACCGCCATCGGTCTGGCCGAACAGACTGCGCACCACGATGTTAAAGCCGCCGTCAGGACGCCGGACCGCACTCGCCTCGCCGCCAAATTGCTGCAGGGTCAGGGTGCTGTCCTCGGACAATTCAAGGCGCAGTGATTGACCGAACAGTTTGAGCTGCATGTCGTTCAAACGGGCCTCCTCCAGCCGGGCCCAGAATCTGACCGCACCTTGTCCCTGATTGACCGGCAGCTTGACGCCCAAGCTGCGCTTGATCGCATCGGCCTGCACCTGATCGGCAGCGGCATAAACGTCGCCATGCCATTGCTGCCAGCGGTCGACGGCCACCCCGCGTTGCCGAAACAAATCGGCGCTGATTTCGAGATTCTGTGCCAACGCGCCGATGTGTTGTGCCTTGATATCGAGCCGATGGTGCAGACCGAAGTTATCGATATCGATATCAACACCGGTCAGTACTTGCGATTGCCCGAGCAGTTCATCACGCCAATTCACACGGCCGTTGCGCACACCGAGATGACGCTGCGACAAGAACACTTCAAAGCGCTTGGCAAACTCGGGGTTCGGCTTGCCCATCTCAATCCCGGCCAGATAAATCTTGCCGTCGGCGCTGCGCCGTGCATCGAGTTCGGGGCCGGTCAATTGCAGACGTGCCAGCCTGATCTGGCCGGTTAAAAAACTTCGTAACGCCAGGGTTGCATCGAGTTCAGGAATCCGCAGTACCGGCACATCACTGCCGGGGGTCGCGCCGAGTTGCAGGTCACGAATCTGCAGTATCGGTTGCCAGCCATCGAAACTGGTGGTGATCGCAGCGAAGCCGACCGGACGGCCCAGCACCTCGGACAAGTGCGCGACAATGCGTGGCCGCCAATCATCGAGATTGGGCCAGACGTGATAGCGTAACGCCAGATAGCCAAAGGCCAGCAGAAAATAGACCAGCACCAAGCCATAGACTGCGCCGCGCACGACTCTGGCCGCCCAGGATGGGCGAGCGCGCGACTCAGAGGTGATCGAAGCGGATGACAACATCAATCGAGGTTTCGGAAATTAAGGTTAGCAGCATACCGCGCGCACCTGCATGGGTGAATTGACATGAGCGCTTTTCTGGCGGAGCAACATTCCGAGTTCTTCCGAAGGTCGCTGGCCGCCTGGCAACAGCGCGCGTCGCCGGTGTGGCTGCCGATTGAGCGTTTAACGGCCGATGTCGAGCATCCGCTGACCGCTGATCGAATCGCGCAGTGGTTTGAGGAACTGATGCAGATCAATGCGGCCAGCAAAGGTATTCGCGCGGAACCAGTCAGTTCATCAACCGTCGGCCAGGCGCTGCGGCGGGTTCGTAATTGGCTGATGTTATGCATT
>JANORY010000790.1:0-1635 GCA_031415535.1 Burkholderiales bacterium
GGTCAAATGGTCCCGGATGCTCTGGGAACTCAGTTGACGATGACCTTTAGCAAGCGGCCCTCGCTGTTATCGGTCAGTACATACAAGGCACCGTCGGGTGCCATGCGTACATCGCGGATTCGTTCACCGAGATCGGTGAGCAAGCGTTCTTCGGCGACCACCTGATCACCGTTCAGGCTTAGGCGGATCAGCGCTTTGCCGGCCAACGCGCCCACAAACACGCTGTTTTTCCAGAGCGGCACTGCATCACCGGTATAAAACGCTAGCCCCGATGGGGCGATCGAAACAGGCACCCAAAAATAGCGCGGTGATTCGATTCCGGCCTTGCTGGTGCCCTCGCCGATCGGCGCGCCGTTGCTGTATTCGCGACCGTAGGAAATGATCGGCCATCCGTAGTTTTTGCCAGCGCCGGCGATGTTGACTTCATCGCCGCCTTGCGGACCATGCTCGTTGAGCCACAGTTGCCCGGTTTGCGGGTGCAGTGCTGCACCTTGAGGATTTCGATGGCCGAAGGAGTAGATTTCCGGTAACGCGTCGGCAATACCTACGAACGGGTTGTCCGCCGGCACGGTGCCGTCCGGGCTAATTCGAATGACCTTGCCAAGATGGTTACTGAGTTCTTGCGCGCGGTATTTATCGCTTCGCTCACCCAGGCTCACGAACAAATTGCCATCACTGCCAAACACCAGTCGTGAGCCAAAGTGGGTAGTCTCGCTGGAGGCCGGGGTCTGACGAAAGATAATCTGCAAATTGCTCACGGCGGTCTCACCCAGTACGGCGCGTGCCACTGCGGTTCGCGAAAGGCCACCGGCGACCGGTTCGGAATATGAAAAATAGATGAGCTTATCTTCAGCGAAGTTCGGGCTGAGAACGATATCCAGCAAACCGCCTTGCCCAGCAGTCGACACCGCCGGGATTCCGCCCAACGCGCCGGAGACTGTGCCATTGCGGCTTACGATACGCAGTTGACCCATACGTTCGGTAACCAGGATACGGCCATCGGGCAGAAAGGCCATCGACCAGGGATTACGAAGCCCGCTGGCAACGGTTTGCGCAGTAACCTGCGAAGCCGACGGTGTCTTGGACTCGGCCGTAGTCTGGGCAGTCGCAACGCTGTCGGCGGTTTCACCACCACAGGCCGCTAACATCAGCAGCATCGCCGCAACCCGTATGTCAAACCACTGCTTCATCGATGCCCCTTGTCGTGAATTGTTTCACGAACGCTAAAAGCCCCGAACCATAACTGAGGTTTTGCGGCAACGGCCACCGATTGACACGAAGCGGTGGCGGCTTGGCGACTGGTGGTCGTGAATGGTCGACCAACGGTGACGCGATTCTAGGAGGGTGTCGGGGTTAAGAATGGGTGCGCAGCGAAGAGTACCGGGATTGGATGCAAGGCGCGATTCGAGGTCGAAATCGCGTGATATCGACCTCGAATCGTAACGCGGCAGACGACCCGGCACTCTTCGCCCGATGGGTTTGACCAGAAACGGCCCTCACGTTCGCACGCAGACGGGGGGAATAGCCCCGCAATTACCCCCTCGGAGGTCACCCGCGATCATCCGTTGCTGGTTAAACTGCGCACCCATTCTTAACCCCGACACCCTCCCAGATTGCCGGACCGGATGCGAGCTT
>JANORY010000791.1:0-7165 GCA_031415535.1 Burkholderiales bacterium
GGCCGATTTCGACGATGATGGTGATGAAGACGGTGATCCGGGCGGTGCCGCGTCGGCGCGCCTCGAAGAGCTCAAGGCGCTGGCGTTGATCAAGCTCGACGGCATCAGCAGTTGGTTTGACAAAATGCGCGGTGCCTACGAAAAAGAGGGCTACAAATCGAAGTCCTACCTGAAGGCGCAGGGCGAGATTCAAGAAGAATTGATGACCATTCGCTTTACCGCCAAGATGGTCGAGCGGCTGTGCGATACCTTGCGCAATCAGGTTGAAGAGGTCCGCAGTCTGGAGCGCGCGATCGGCGACATTTCGGTCAACAAGGTTGGCATGTTGCGTGATCGCTTCATCTCGACCTTTCCGGGCAACGAGACCAATTTGAAGTGGGTTGATACCGAGCTGGCGACTAACCCGGCTTATTCGGACATCTTGCGGCGTAACATCCCGGCGATTCAGGACCTGCAGCAAAAGCTGATCGACTTGCAGGCCCGGGTAGTGTTGCCTCTCGGTGATCTGAAAGAGATCAACAAACAAATGGCCACCGGTGAAGCGAAGGCGCGCAAGGCCAAGCGCGAAATGACCGAAGCCAATTTACGGCTGGTCATTTCAATCGCCAAAAAATATACCAACCGTGGTTTGCAATTCCTCGATCTGATTCAGGAAGGCAACATCGGCTTGATGAAAGCGGTCGACAAGTTTGAGTATCGTCGCGGCTACAAGTTCTCGACCTACGCCACCTGGTGGATTCGTCAGGCGATTACTCGTTCGATCGCCGATCAGGCGCGCACCATCCGTATTCCGGTGCACATGATCGAAACCATCAACAAGATGAACCGCATCTCGCGGCAGATTTTGCAGGAGACCGGCGCCGAACCCGATCCGGCAACCCTGGCGATCAAGATGGAAATGCCGGAAGACAAGATCCGCAAAATCCTGAAGATCGCCAAGGAGCCGATCTCGATGGAAACACCGATCGGCGATGACGACGATTCACATTTGGGCGATTTCATCGAAGACACGGCAACGTTGGCACCGTCCGATGCCGCCTTGCATGGTTCGATGCGCGACGTGGTCAAGGAAGTGCTGGATTCGCTGACGCCGCGTGAGGCGAAAGTTTTGCGGATGCGCTTTGGTATCGAGATGAGTACCGATCACACGCTTGAGGAAGTCGGCAAGCAGTTCGACGTCACCCGCGAGCGGATCCGTCAAATAGAAGCCAAGGCGCTGCGCAAATTGCGGCATCCGTCACGGGCCGACAAGTTAAAGAGCTTCCTGGAAGGTCAATAAGGGCTGCTAATTTCAGATCGTCAGCATCTCGACGAATTGGTCGGCGGGAACGGCTTTGCTTGCCAGGAAACCCTGGTAGGCATTGCAGCCCTTGCTCTTTAAGAAGGCCAGTTGTTCGATGGTCTCGACACCCTCGGCGATCACCGTCAGACCAAGGCCATGTGCCAGCGCAATCACTGCGCTAATGATGGCAATGCTGGGTGAATCGGTGGGCAGCTCGCGAATGAACGAACGATCGATCTTCAGCTCGGCCAGCGGCATTTGCTTCAGATAGGCCATCGACGAGTAACCGGTGCCAAAATCATCCAGCGACAGCGACACGCCAGTGGCAGCGAGCACACTTAACTGATCCATGACTTCATCAATGCTGTCCATCAGGATACTTTCGGTCAGCTCGATGGTCAGCAATTTGGCGGGCAAGCCAGAGGCCTTCAGTGCTTCATCGACGTCGCGTTGCAAACGCCGATCGCGCAACTGCGGACTTGAAACGTTGACCGAAATTGGGCATTGCTGAATACCCAGATTGAGCCACTCCTTGGCTTGTCGAGTGGCTTCGAACAGAACCCAGCGGCCGATCTCGACGATTAGATTGGTTTCCTCGGCGATCTGGATGAATTTATCCGGCGATAACAAGCCGCGCTCTGGATGCTGCCATCGGATCAGCGCTTCGGCACCGACAATTTTTCCGGAGGCGACGTCAATTTTGGGCTGGTAGTGCAGAACAAACTCTTGACGTTCAATGCCGCGCCGAAGTTGGTTTTGCAAGGTCAGTCGATCGAGCGCTTTGGCATTGATACCGACCGAATAAAAGCTGTAGTTATTGCGCCCGCGCCGCTTGGCATGGGTCAACGCGGCATCGGCTTGTTTGAGCAAGCCTTCCGGTTCAATGGCATCAATCGGGCAGATTGAAATACCAATGCTCGGCGTAATAAATAATTCGTGCCCGTCAATGTGAAACGGCCGTGCCATGACGGCCAGCACCCGGCGGGCCACGATCTCGACATCCTCGACGCGTTTCAGATCGGGCAGCAGTGCGGTGAAATCATCGCCGCCGACTCGGGAAATACTCCAGGCGGTGCTCTGTTCGGTCAGTCGACCGATCGCATCGGTGCCGCGCACAATCCCTTGCAGGCGATCGGCCACCGCTTTCAACAAGGTATCGCCGGCCCGATGACCGAGGGTTTCATTGACTTGCTTGAAGCGATCCAGATCGATGCTGAGCAAGGCACAAAAGGTCGCTGTGCGTTGGGCCCGGCGAACCGCTGTAGCTAACTGATTCAGGAACAAGCGACGATTGGGCAGGCCGGTCAACGCGTCAAAAAAAGCCGAGCGATCGCGATAAGCCTTGAAGGCCAGCGTATTGCGCAATCGCAGCGCCAACTCGCTGGGGTCAACCGGTTTCTCGAGAAAGTCGGTCGCACCCAGCTCCAGAACCTTGAGCTTGGTGGCGGCGTCACTGGCCGAGGTCATCACAATGACCGGTGTGAATTTTAAGGTTGAATCGGCACGAACCTGTTCGAGTATGTCAAAGCCGCTGACCTTGGGCATGAACAGATCGAGTAGCAGCACATCCGGCCGTTCAGCATGCATCCGTTCGATGGCCAAGGTCGGTTTTGAAACACCCACAAACTCGCGGTAGCCGGCCTCGTCGAGAAACGCCCGCACCAGATCGATCATAATCGGCTCGTCATCGATCATCATAATGCTGGCGTTTTGCATGACCTTCGGTTCAGGCGTGCCGCGATCGCCAAGGCTGCTGGTCGTTTCCGCGGGCAGCGCGGTATTTACTGCGGCCCCAGCGGCGGATATTGCGTGCCGGGCTGGCGATTCCAGCGATTCCGTGGTTTTGATTTCGGAATTAATTTGATTCGGTTTCATGATGTTTCTGCTGCGAATCCAAGCACTTGGGTCCGACCACGCGGTCGGCCATGGCAATCACCAGACGCAGGGCTTCAAGGGCACCTTTTGGATCATGTTGATTGGCTTGATCCTCAAGTTTGCGTGCCGGCGAGGTGAAGGTATCGAATCCGACCGAACCTGCCGAACCCTTCAGCCAATGGGCCAGATTGGCTAACTCCTTGAAGTCGCCCCGCATCGAGGCGGCCTGCATCTCGGTAATCTGCGACGGCAGGCGTTGCACAAAGGCGTTGACCACGCTGTGCAGTTTGCTGTTACTGGCCAGTCTTGAAACAATCGGTTCGTTATTGGTCAATTCGTTCGCGAGCGCGTCTGGATCATGCTCTACCTCGTCTGCAAGGACTCGAATGACCCGTCGGCCTTGCAAATAGCCACCGAGTAGATTCATCATCGCGTCGATATCTATCGGCTTGGTCAGGTAACCGGTGCAGCCGACCTCGAGAATACTTTTCTCGAAACCAGTCAATGCGTGTGCGGTAAAGGCAATGATTGGAATGCTGATGCCTTGGGTGCGTAGTTGCCGGGTGGCGGTGTAGCCATCCATAACCGGCATCTGCATATCCATCAAAATCAGATCGAAGGGTTCGCGAAGTGCAGCTTCAACCGCCTTGAGTCCGTTCTCGGCCTCGGCGACCACAATGTCCGAGTCGGCCAGCACCAGCTTGACCAGTTCGCGATTTTCGTTGGAGTCGTCGACCACAAGAATTCGCTTGCCGTTGAATGACCAGCCCAGTTGTTCGGATTGAACTTCGTGGGCAAACGTGGCGCGAATATTGGCTTCATCGAGCATCGCCACTTCGCTCAGATCGCCGCTGTCGATTGAAATCCGGAACACCGAACCCTTGCCCAATTCGCTGTCGCAAATGATGTCGCCGCCCATGGCGCGCGCCAGTTTGCGACTGATCGACAGACCCAGGCCGGTACCGCCGTACTTGCGGGTGGTCGAGCTTTCGGCTTGCACAAACGGCTCGAAAATTGCCTCGACCTTATCCGATGCAATGCCAATGCCGGAGTCGCGAACATCGATCTGCAGCACCGCGCCACCCGCTTGCTGGACCAACTGCATGCTAATGCCGACCTCGCCTCGATCGGTGAACTTGATGGCGTTGCCCACCAGATTGGTAACGATCTGGCGCAAGCGCGCCGAGTCACTGAAGATATGTTCAGGCAGCGGCCCGTGCTGGTAGAAGTTCAGTGCAATACTTTTTTCGCGCGCCTTGACGCCGAGCACTTCCATGACCTCATGGACCACTCGATGCGCGCGACACTCAATTCGCTCGATATCGAGCTGGCCGGCTTCGACCTTTGACAGATCAAGAATATCGTTGATCAGATCGAGCAGATGTTTGCCGTTACTGTGAATGGTATTCAGTTGTTTCTTGATGTCGGCCTCGCCGCGCGTAATGCCGCGACGCATCAGCTCGGTGAATCCGAGGATCGCATTCATCGGCGTGCGAATCTCGTGACTCATATTGGCCAGAAAATCGCTCTTCGCCTGATTGGCCGCCTGGGCGCGTTCGGTAGCCTCGCGCAGCAGGACTTCTTTTTCCTGCAACTCGGTAATATCATCGAGACTCATCAACACGCCACCGATTTTTTCGTTGGCACCGGGTACCGGCGAACAATTGGTGTGGAACGAACGGATCGCGCCCTTCGAGTCCCTGAGCGCAATCAGCAGGTTGCGCTGGACGGCACCGGTGTTCAGCGCAATCTGCCAGGGCCTGACGGCGTCGTGTAGGGGTTGGCCCGCCTGATTCAGCCACTCGAAACTACTGGTATTGCGGCCGAGCAACTTTTCGGCAGGCTCACCGACCAACTCGGCGAATGCCTGGTTGGCGAGTACCACTTGACCGTGCGGGTCGATCAGCAGCAAACCCTCGGCCAGCGTGTCCAGTGCCTTGCGCACCCGATCCGGCACGGTTCTGGATGGGTCGAGATGGCGCAGCATACGGCGCAGATAAAAGAAGAACGCCGAGAAACATCCGAGCGCGACAAAGGCCAAAAACTGTAGTCGATCATCAAAGATAAACGCCCACCAGTCATCGGAGTCGAGACGTGCAAACCGCAGCTCTAATTGTCCCCAGGGTTTGCCGCCACTCGATAAGGGCACGACGATGGCACTGTCGGTTGATTTGCCTTCGGGCGGTGCAATCCAAAGCTCTTTGTGTTTGCCAGCAACGACCAGGGGCTGCCCATCGATTTTGCGCAGTGCCGCCGATTGCAGTGGACCGTTTCGGTCGATCAGGAACTCAAGCATTTCCTGCGAAGCATTCAGCTCGCCGGCGGCGAGACTGCCCATCACGCCGGCCGCAATGGTTTCGGCGAGTGCGGCGCGGCCTTCAAGAATCTCGGCGCGGCGATCGGGCATCAGCCCTAACCACATGGCACCCAGTAACACGCTGATCACCAGAGACATAAGTCCCGTGGTCAACAACAAGCGCGTGTCAAAGAATTTTTTCATCAGCTCTGGCGGGCAAGGGTATTAGTGAGTATCGCCCTCGCAGTTCGGCGCCTCAGGCTTCGACCGACTGCCGGACGCCCAGCACCTACTACCGGTGAGGGCTCTGTTTCTTAACCCCGACAGCGCGGCGCTAAACACACCGGCGCGGGTGCGTTCTGCTCCGAGCGCGTTGCTACTCAATAAGCGTCGCGAAATGCAGCCGACGTGCCCAGTCCTGATCGTTTTGAAGCACGGATTGGCGATTGTTCGCGTCCTCCAGGCGGCAGTAACGTTGCCAGCCACTGAGCAGCAGGAAGGCGGCAAGCCGGTTCAAGGGGCCGGTGGTTCGGGTCAAGGGTGCCAGCAGGTAGCGTAGCGGGCGCAGCAGGCCCGGAATTTCAGCGGCCTGCAGAGGCGACTGTTCGAGTCTGATCCAATGCTCGGCACTGCCAGCGTCGCCTTGGCGCGCGCAACGTCCGGCAATTTGCCGATCGAGACGCGCACTGCGATTCACCTGCAGATTCAGAACATGCAAGCCACCGGCGTGCGCCACACCGACGGCCAGAACAATATCGGTGCCGCGACCTGCGACCTGAGTGGCAATGGTGATTTGTGCAGCCGATCCGGCCTGGGCAATGATGATCGCCTCGTCTCGGGTCTGCGCGGCATTTAATACGGTCACTGGTCGACCGGATAACTGAAAGCGCTGTGCCAGTAAGTCGGAGTCCGCCACCGAGTCGGTGGCGATCAAAACCGGTTGGCCGCCCGCCGAGATTTTTAGCGCCTGTTCGTGTGCCGCAACATGCTGCTGTTCTTGGTCCGGGAAACAGCGCAGCGGCGCTTGCCGACGCCGCAGTGGGCGATGGCGCGCAAGCGTTTTGACGCGCATTCCGTAGGTTCGCAGCAATTCGGCGCGATCCTCCGAAAGGGTTCCACTCAGACCGCTTAAGTGATGGTAACGGCGAAACAGTCTCGGGTAGGTCAAACTCGCCAGCGTGCGCGAGCCCAGCGGCATCGGCAACTGCTCTTTCAGCGCCACCAGCGCGTGCAAACCCATCGACCATTGTCGGCCTTCGGCAATGCGGCCAGTGGTCGGGTCAACAATGACCACCTGGCCGTCTTGAACCAGATAGTCCGTGTCTCTCGTCAACAGATGCAGTGCGCTCAGCGCTTGGCGCACCAGCTCGTGCCGGTGCAGGCGATTTTGCCAGGCACCGCCGTAGGCCAATGCAGCAGCGTCGAGCACGGTCATACCGGTAGCGGTCAGGGTGATGCGCCGTTCGGAGCGCTCGAGTTTGAAGCCGGTGTCAAGGGCAAGCTGACGCGCCAGGTCGAGTGCTTGCCAGAGTCGGCCGCGCTCCTGCGGATCGGTGTCGGCGTCGGCGATGATCAAGGGCGTTTTGGCTTCATCCAGCAAAATCGAATCGGCTTCGTCGATGATCGCGCAGCTCAAGCCGCGCAGCATCAGCGTGCCGTCGGTAGTCGGCTCGGTCAGCAAGGTATGTTCATCGGCAAGCCGCGCCACGCCG
>JANORY010000792.1:0-1088 GCA_031415535.1 Burkholderiales bacterium
GGATGACAAAAAGCACAGTCCCATTTTCATCGTGCGTAACATCAGCGTTCCAGTCTGACATCGATTGATTTTCAATCCGATTTCAACACCAACAGTTTTTTGCTGACGGGCCGCATTTCGCTGGCCACGAGGTGGATGAAATAATTGCCGCCCGGCTCGCCACTCAAATCGATGTCCACAAAAGGCGTTTCCAGCGACTCAAAACGAAGGGCTTTCACCTTTTGGCCCTGCTGATTGAAAACGGTCAGCGAAACCTGTTTCCCGATAAAATCAGTCAGTCGAAGCGTGGCTCCTCCGTCGGTCGGGTTGGGGTAAATGTCAAAATCGTTCGACACGCCAGCAGGCAATTTTTCATAAGAAAAATAAGTCACCGGATTATTCGTGAACAGCGTCGGTATCGCGAGCGAATAATCTTCCACTTCGCCAAAAGGTATCGTTTCGCAGGGCGTTGGCAGGCCGCCGCGTTTCATCGAAATCCGCATTTTGACGATGCCTGTCGGAGTCGCTGCCGGAATCGTGAACGAGCCGCTCGCCGTTTTTGGAGCCGAACCGTTGCCAGGGTCGGCGATTTTTTGGGAGAAAACAGCCTCCGCCGGGTCGTCAAAAATGTTGTTCTGATTGAGGTCAACCCAGGCCACGACGTATTCGTCGGCAGTAGCCCAACTCCAATTACATTTTACTGAAAAAGGAATAGCCACTCCTTTCGAAATATTAACCGGCGGATTACTGAAATCGGAATACTGCCCTTTATCGCTCGTCTTTGAAAACGAGCCGATTTTGACTTCCGAAATCCATTCATGCCAGGGAAAATCGCCTTTCGAAGAACAGTTTGGCGTGCCGCCGCCGCCGCCCGTCGAGCAGGGAGCCGGGGCCGCGACCGAGGCCGTTGCCAGGCAGGAAGTCGTGCCGTTGTCGAAAATTTGAAAGCCGAGACTGCCGCCCGAAATCGGAAAGCCCGTCAAATTTTTGGCCAGGCCGTAGCTGCCTGAAACCGCCTGCCCGCCAATCGTCGCCGACCAGCCGCTGCCCGTATTCGACCCATTTACCAGCAGATTGAATGAAAAATGGTCGTCGGTCGGGTCGCTCGC
>JANORY010000793.1:0-5773 GCA_031415535.1 Burkholderiales bacterium
CTGCTCGACATGGGCGAGGCCCCAAACCGCCTTCAACAGTTGCCGATGCGTGAGCACCTTGCCGGCGTGAGTGATCAGATAGGTCAAGAGCCGATATTCAATCGGCGTCAGATGCACGGCTACGCCAGCCCGCAGGACCCGTCGGGCCACCAAATCAACCTGTACATCACCAAACTGAACAACGGTCTGCAATGGCCCATCGCCACCGTTTGCAGATTGGATGCGGCGCAGCGCCACTCACACCCTGGCCTGTAGCTCACCGACGCCAAACGGTTTGCTCAGAAAGTCGTCTGCGCCGGCATCCAGGGCCGCAATCTTGTCGGACTCGCCGGTTCGCGCCGACAGGACAATCACCGCAACGCTCGACCAGGACCGCAAGTCCTTCAAAAGCTCGATGCCATCGCCGTCGGGCAGCCCCAGGTCCAGAATAACCAGATCCGGCGCGCGGGTGCCGATATCGATCAGGCCCTGGCGCAACTTATCGGCCTCGTGAACTTGCCACCCTTCCGCTTCAAGCGCCATCCGGACAAAGCGGCGAATGCCTGGCTCATCTTCAATCACCAGCACAACCGGCTGCAAGTCAGTCATGATTCATCCTCGGGTAGTTTCGGCGGCACGCCCAACGGCAGCTCAATGACAAATGCAGCGCCGCCCTCGATACTCCTTTCAGCCCAAATACGGCCCTCATGCGCCTCGACAATGGCGCGGCAAATCGCCAGGCCCAAGCCGACTCCAGGTGTCGGGGATTCACGCTCGCCGCGCGAAAACTTGGCAAACAATTGCTCGGCGCGGCCCTCCGGCAATCCCGGACCGTTATCGGTGACCATCAGCCGAAGCGCCTCGGGCTGCAGCACGGCGGTAATCAGGATATGGCTGCCAGGCGGTGTGTACTTGGCAGCATTTTCCAGCAGATTGCAAAGCACCCGCTCGATCAGTGAAGCGTCGATGTTCAACAGCGGCAAGCCGCTCGGGATCTGCACCTGAACCGCATGTGCGGCCAGTGGCTGGCGCATGGCTTGCAGCGCAGTGCCCACCACCTCCTCAATCGGCTGCCACTGCAAATTGAGCTGGATGGCACCACTTTGCAATCGCGCCATATCCATCAAGTTGTTAACCATGGCACTGATTCGCTGTGACTGCTGCAAGATGGCCTTGCTCATCTCCTGGGCAGACGCAGGCAATGCGCTGCTGTCGGCAAGCGTCTGCGCGAGACCGAACAGAACAGCCAGCGGTGTGCGCAAATCATGCGAGAGCGCCGACAGCAGGGAGTTGCGCAGACGCTCTGACTCCATATGCACGAGGGCTTGCTGCGCGACCTCGACATAGTGGATGCGCTCGAGCGCCTGACTGATGATGCGCGCATACAAATCGAGTTGTGTGCGCAACTCGGGCAGCAAGACGCTGCGACTCGACTTCGGCCGAAGTGCCAATACGCCCCGCACGCGCATCGGCGAGACCAGCGGCAAGTAGAACCAGGCACTACCGGGCAAGGTGTCGGTCGCAAGACCGGCGACCTGGCGTTGCTCCAGTGCCCATCGCGCGGTACCAGGGTCGGGCTGATCGGCCGCCGCCAGCCCGGCCTGGCGCGGCGAAGGCTGTAGCTGATTTTGCATATCGATGGTGAACAGGAAGGCGGCACCGGCCACTTGTCGGGCCAGCGTGTCTTCGGCAACCGATACGACCCGTTCGCTTTCGAGTTCACCGGCCAGTTGGCTGGTCAACTCAAACAAGGCGCGTGAGCGCGACTCGCGCTCGGCGGCAACCTGCGCCTGGTAGCGCAGGCCCGCAGTCAATTGGCCGGTAATAAGTCCGACCACCAGCATTACGCCAAACGTCAGCAAATACTGAACGTCGGATACGGCGAAACTTAACTTGGGCTCGACAAAAAAGAAATCAAACAGCGCGACACTCAAGAAGCTTGCGAGCACCGCCGGCCCGCGCCCGAACTTGACGGCTACGCCGACCACCGCGAGCAAAAACAACATGACGATATTGGCTTGATCAAAGTGCCAATGCATCGGCCAACTGAGTGCAGCGGTTAGCGTACACACGGCAGCGGCGGCCGCATAACGCCGCCAATGCAGGCGCAAGTTCGATTCGCGCTCAACATCGGCCGATGTGACCCCCTCGCGATGCGGCGCCACGACCGGCGCGGCAGCGACCGCAATCAGGTCCAGTTCGGGCGCACCCTCGGTCAACTGGAACTGCAGCGAGCGTTGCGCCAGAAACCGCCGCCAACTGCCCTGCACCGCACTTCGTCCCAGCATCAGCTTGGAAAGATTGTGAGCGCGCGCATAGTCAATCAAGACCCGTGCTGGCTCCTGACCCGGCAGCACGCCCGTGCTGGCACCCAAGTCACGCGCCAGCCGCACGACCCGCAGGATTCGCTCACGCTGGGCATCGGGCAATCGTAACAAGGCTGGCGTTTCGACATAAACAGCGTGCCAACTGACGTTCAGTTGTTGTGCCAGTTGTGCCGCGCTGCGAACGACACTCTCGGAGGCTGGCGTCGGGCCGATCGCACACAAGATCGCCGCTTCTGTCTTCCAGAGCGACGCAATTTTCTCGACCCTTCGCCAGGCCAGAACATCGCCTTCAACGCGATCCGCAGTCCGGCGCAACGCCAGCTCGCGCAGCGCCATCAGGTTGCCCTTGCGAAAGAAATTATGGGCGGCCCGTTCGGCCTGGGGTCCGACATAGACCTTGCCGGCCTTCAATCGCGCCAGCAATCCGTCTGCCGGCGTGTCGACCATGACAATTTCGGTCGCAGCATCGAAAAAAGTATCCGGCAAGGTCTCCTGGACTCGCACACCGGTGATACCCCCTACGACGTCATTCAAGCTGTCCAGATGCTGGACGTTAAGTGTCGAATAAACGTTGATGCCCTTGCCCAATAACTCGTCGACATCCTGCCAGCGCTTTGGATGGCGCGACCCGGCCACATTGGAATGCGCTAGTTCGTCGATCAAATGGCGAAATACTTGGCAACATCGTTGGCAACCGAGAACGTCGTCAACGCACCGCGGGTCATCAGCAACTGTTTACCGGTCTCAACGATTTCGAGCAACTTGGTCGGATTGGAGTCGAGATCCACCATGTTGGCGGCCTCTTTGGCGGCCTGCGTGCCGGTATTCATCGCCACGGCGACATCGGATTGCGCCAACGCCGGCGCGTCATTGGTTCCGTCGCCGGTCATCGCCACCAGACGCCCCTCGGCCTGGTAGTCGCGGATCAGTTTTAGTTTGGCCTCGGGTGTTGCCTCGGCGAGAAAGTCGTCGACACCGGCTTCAGCGGCAATGGTCGCCGCAGTCAGTGGATTGTCGCCGGTGATCATGACCGTCTTGATACCCATGCGGCGCAATTGCGCAGATCGTTCCTTGATCCCACCTTTGACAATGTCCTTGAGTTCGACAACCCCCAGTACGCGCGAATTTTCGGCTACTACCAGGGGTGTGCTGCCACGGCGCGCCACCTGGTCGACGATCAGACTGACTTCGTTCGGAAAGCGGCCACCATGATCATCGACCCAGCGACGTATCGCGTCACCCGCACCCTTGCGAATACTTCGAGGAACCGAACCCGCGCCCAGGTCGACGCCGCTCATCCGGGTTTGGGCGGTGAACGCAATAAACAAGGGCTGCAGCTCGGCCAGGTCCCGCTCGCGCAGCGCAAAGCGGGTCTTGGCCAAGGTCACGATACTGCGGCCCTCCGGCGTCTCATCGGCCAGCGACGACAACTGCGCGGCATCAGCCAACTGTTGTTCGCTGATACCGGCAGCCGGAAGAAAGGCACTGGCCTGGCGATTGCCCAGCGTAATAGTGCCGGTTTTATCAAGCATCAAGACGTCGACATCGCCAGCAGCCTCGACCGCGCGACCCGAGGTTGCGATCACATTCGATTGCATCATGCGACTCATGCCGGCGACACCAATCGCCGACAGCAATCCGCCAATGGTCGTCGGTATCAGACACACCAGCAAGGCCACCAGCGCGGTCACCGAAACGACCGTTCCGGTACCCGAAGACGCCACGCTGAACGAAGAGAACGGCAACAAGCTTACGGTAACGATGAGAAACACCAAGGTCAGTGCCACCAGAAGAATAGTGAGGGCTGTTTCATTCGGTGTTTTCTGGCGCTTTGCGCCCTCGACCATCGCAATCATTCGATCCAGAAAGGATTCACCCGGATTACTCGAGATCTGAATGACCAACCAATCGGATAACACTCGAGTGCCGCCGGTCACCGCTGAGAAATCACCACCGGCCTCGCGAATGACCGGTGCGGATTCTCCGGTGATGGCACTTTCGTCGACCGATGCCATGCCCGCCAACACTTCGCCGTCGAGCGGTATCAGTTCACCGGTATCGACCTGGACCCAATTGCCCTTGCGCAGTTCGCTCGAAGCAATCGGGTACCACTTCGAGCCGTATTTCGGCTCGTGCAGACGCTTTGCCAGCGTGTTACTTTTCATCCCGCGCAGCGATGCCGCTTGCGCATTCGATCGCCCCTCGGCCAGGGCCTCGGCAAAGTTCGCAAACAACACTGTAAACCAGAGCCAGAACGACACCGCGAATACAAACGACGAGCCCTCGGATGCGGCAATCGCCGGCTCGAACAGGCTCCAGAACCACAAACCTGTCGTCAGCAGACTGGCGACATAAACGACGAACATAACCGGGTTGCGCCATTGCACGCTTGGGATTAACTTGGCCAGCGCCTGCCACGCGGCCAACTTGATGAGCCGCCTATCCAACAGCGAGAAATTCTTTCGTTCGATCATCATGAACCGATATCCTCAGTGCTTCCAGAGCATCAAATGCTCGATGACTGGTCCGAGCGCCAACGACGGGACGTAGTTGAGCAATCCGACCAGCAAAACCACGGCGATCAGTATCGTGATGAACAAAGGACCGTGCGTTGGCAGCGTGCCGCTGGTAACCGGAACACGTTTTTTCGCCGCCAGACTACCGGCCAGCGCAAGCACCGGCACAATCACACCGAAGCGTCCGAGCCACATCACCACCGCCAGCATGATGTTGTAAAACGGCGTGTTGGCGGTCAGTCCGGCGAATGCGCTGCCGTTGTTGTTGCCCGCCGAACTCAAGGCATAGAGTATTTCCGAAAATCCGTGCGGCCCCGGATTGGCAATGCCCGCTCGTCCGGCCTGAGTCATAACCGCGATGGCGGTGCCAGTCAGCACCAGCAAAGGGGTAACCAGGATCGCGATCGAAACCATTTTCATCTCGAAACTTTCGATCCGCTTGCCCAGAAATTCCGGCGTTCGACCAATCATGAGACCTGCTATGAATACCGCCAGAATGGCGAATACCAGCATGCCGTACAGGCCAGTACCGACACCGCCGAACACCACGGCTACGCCGGTCGCTGCCGATAAAAAATTCTGCACCGTCAAGGCCAGCATCTGAGTCAGGTAGCTCATCGCCGACTCACCGCCATAACCCTGCCAATTGGTGTTGGTGACAAAGCTGACCGCGGTATTAAACGCAGAGTCGGCCGTAATGGCCGGCATGCCCTGCGGATTCAACGGCAGCATGCCCTGAAATCGTTGCAAAGCATAGACCGTCGCAACACCAATCAAATTGAATATCAGCAATGCCAGGGTGTATTGCTGCCAGTTCATCTCCTGTTGCGCATCAACGCCGGCGAGCTTGTAAAGACCACGCTCCGGACGTGCCGCCCAACCCGGGAGGCGATTCTGCGCGACGGCGCTCAGCCAGTACGAAGTTGGCCAGGCCAGCAAAAAAAGCAGCGC